>CADCUU010000161.1 GCA_902805995.1 uncultured Rubellimicrobium sp. | reverse complement strand
GATCGACACCGTGCGGCTCTGGGACCTCGACCCCGCCGCGACGGCGAAATGCGCCCGGAACCTCCAGGGCCACGGGCTGACCGTGGTCGCCTGCGCGACCGCCGAGGAGGCGATCCTGGGCGCCCAGATCATCACCACCGCGACGGCGGACAAGAGGCTTGCCACGATCCTGACCGACAACATGGTCGGCCCCGGCGTGCACATCAACGCCGTGGGCGGCGACTCGCCCGGCAAGACCGAGCTCGCGCGAGGCATCCTTCTGCGGTCCGACATCTTCGTGGAGTTCCCGCCCCAGACCCGCATTGAGGGCGAGATCCAGCAGCTCTCCCCCGACCACCCGGTGACGGAGCTGTGGGAGGTCATCGCCGGGCGTAAGGAGGGCCGCAAGGACGAGCGCGCCATCACCCTCTTCGACTCCGTGGGCTTCGCGATCGAGGACTTCTCGGCCCTGACCTATGTCCGCGACAAGGCGCGGGAGACGGGGCTGTTCGAGCTTCTCGACATGATCGCGGACCCGGACGATCCGCGCGACCTGTTCGGGATGCTGATGCGCGCCGGGGCCTGAGCCCCGCGCGTCCGATCAGGGCGCGGCATGCGCATGTGAGGTCGGAGCCCCGGCAGTCCGGTCTGGCAGGCCCTGCCGAGGGCGAGCTCACCGTTGAAGCATCGCTAGGACCTGTCCAGCAGCGAGGCGGCTGGACCCCCTCCGCCTCCGCCGCTAGCGTCCCCCGGTCAACGGGAGGAACTCACATGACCGAGCGCGTCGGATTCGCGGGCCTGGGCTACATGGGCCACGGCATGGCCCACAATATCCTTACGAAGGGCTACCCCCTCGCGGTGCTGCCCCATCGCAAGCGCGAGGCCGTCGAGGATCTGGTAGCCAAGGGTGCGACCGAGGTGAATTCGGCCACGGCATTGGCCGAAGCGTCCGATGTCATCGTCCTCTGCCTCACCGCCTCGCCCCAGGTAGAGGAGGTGATCCAGGCCATGCTCCCGGCGCTCCGCAAGGGCCACGTTATCGTGGACTGCTCCACCTCCGACCCCGTCTCCACGATGCGGCTCGGGGCGATGCTGCACGACCGCAAGGTGGGCCTCGTGGACGCGCCGCTGGGCCGCACGCCCAAGGACGCGTGGGAGGGCAACGTCGATGTCATGGCCGGCGCCGTGGAAAGCGACTTCGCCCGCGTGGAGCCGATCCTGAGGACATTCGCCGGCAAGGTCGTGCGCGTGGGCGGCCCCGGCGACGGGCACCGGATGAAGCTCCTCAACAACTTCCTGTCCCTGGGCTACGGCGCGATCTACGCCGAGGCGCTGACGATGGCGAGGAAGGTCGGCATCCCGGCGCAGACCTTCGACAGCGTGATCCGCGGCGGTCGCATGGATTGCGGCTTCTACCAGACCTTCATGGGCTACACGCTCGAGGGCAACCGCGAGGCGCACAAGTTCACGCTGCAGAACGCCGCCAAGGACCTGCGCTACCTGGAATCCATGGCCAACGCCGCCGGGGTCGCGACGCCGGTCGCCTCAGCCGCGAAGAACAGCTACGCCCTGGCCATCGGCTTGTCCGAAGGCGGGCCCGAGGACTACGTGCCCCATCTCGTGGACTGGATCGGCCTCGCGAACGGGATCGAGGAACCGGAAGGCTCGCCCTCATGATCCTGAACCACATCAACCTGTCGGTCAGCGATGTCGGGGCCGCCAAGGATTTCCTGATGACCTATTTCGGCCTGACCGACACCGGCTGGGGCGGCGCCAACCGCAACATGGCCTTCCTGCGGGACGACCGGGGGTTCCTGCTGTCCATGTTCAAGCACAAGGACACGGTCTATCCGGGAACCTTCCACATCGGCTTCGGCCAGCCTAACCGCGCCGCCGTGCTGGCGATGAATGCGCGGCTCAAGGCCGACGGCTATCCGGTCGAGCCTCCGCGGGAACTGCACGCCTTCACCTTCTACGTGGACGCCCCCGGCGGCTTCCAGGTCGAGGTGATGAGCGCCTGATCCGCGAGCGGGTCAGTGGTACCTGAACTCGCCCACCACGTTCCGCCACTCACCCGGAGAGATCATCTTGCGGTGCGTGAATCGGACCGAATGGAGCGGCCCCTCGATCTCCCTCTGCCAGAACTCGATGAACTCGAAGAGCTTGGGGTGATCGGGCGCCAGATCGTAGTCCTGCCAGACGAAGCTGTTGAGAACGTTGCGATAATCCGGCATCCGGTAGAAGAGCTCGGCCGTCGTCAGGCCGTATCCCTTCAGCATCAGCTCGGTATCCGAGACGGGGCGTTTCACCATGCGTTCCGACTCCCTTGCAAAGGATCGCATTCCCTACAACCGAGGGTCGGCCGAGGTTCCCTGATAAGTCAACGATTTCATGTTGTTGGCAGTCCAACCTGAAGGCTGCTACCGGGCGCCGCAGCCCTTGGTTCCCCCAGCCCGAGGGGTTATATACCTCTGGACAACAAGATATTGAGCGGACAGGCAAAGATGAGCGACACGCCCGACACACCCGAGCTTGAGGACACGGGCCCAAAGGTCCCCCTTGGCCCCACCGTTTCGATCGAGGAGGAGATGAAGACCTCCTATCTCGACTATGCCATGAGCGTGATCGTGTCGCGCGCGATCCCGGACCTGCGCGACGGCCTCAAGCCCGTGCACCGGCGCGTCCTCTACGCCATGTACGAGAGCGGGAACACGTACGACAAACCCTACCGAAAGTCCGCGCGCCCCGTCGGCGACACGATGGGCAAGTACCACCCCCACGGCGACTCCTCGATCTATGAGGCGCTGGTGCGAATGGCGCAGGACTTCTCCATGTCGCTGCCGCTCCTCGACGGGCAGGGCAACTTCGGGTCCATGGATGGCGATAGCGCTGCCGCCATGCGCTACACCGAGGTGCGGATGGACAAGCCCGCGGCCTTCATGCTTGCGGACATCGACAAGGACACGGTCGACTTTCAGGACAACTACGATGGCAAGGACCGGGAGCCCACCGTCCTGCCCGCGCGGTTCCCGAACATGCTGGTCAACGGCGCGGGCGGCATCGCCGTCGGCATGGCGACCAACATCCCGCCCCACAACCTGGGCGAAGTCGTGGATGCGACGCTTGCGCTCATCGAGGACCCGGACCTGACGTCCGAGGACCTGATCCAGTACGTCCCCGGCCCAGACTTCCCCACGGGCGGCGTGATGCTCGGCCGCTCCGGCGCGCGAAAGGCGTATCTGGAGGGCCGTGGATCGGTCATCCTCCGCGCCAAGACCCACATGGAAACGCTGCGCGGCTCGCGTGAGGCGATCATCCTGGACGAGATCCCGTACCAGGTGAACAAGGCCTCCATGATCGACCGCATCGCCGAGGCCGCGCGCGACAAGCGGATCGAGGGGATCGCCCACGTCCAGGACGAATCCGACAGGAACGGCGTCCGCGTGGTGATCGAGCTCAAGCGCGACGCGACGCCCGACGTGGTGCTGAACCAGCTCTGGCGCTTCACGCCCATGCAGACGAGCTTCGGCTGCAACATGCTGGCGCTGAACGGCGGCAAGCCCGAGACGCTGACCCTGCGCGGCTTCCTCACCGCCTTCGTGGAGTTCCGCGAGGAGGTCGTGGCGCGGCGCACCGCCTTCGAGCTGCGCAAGGCACGGGAGCGGTCCCACATCCTCTGCGGCCTCGCGGTCGCGGTGTCGAACGTGGACGAGGTCGTCGCGACCATCCGCTCCTCCCGCGACGCGGGCGAGGCGCGGGAGCGGCTGATGGACCGCCGTTGGCCGGCCCACGAGATCGCGCCCTTCATCCGGCTGATCGACGATCCCTTGCATCCAATGAACGAGGACGGGACCTACAACCTGTCCGACGCGCAGGCCCGGGCGATCCTCGACCTGCGGCTCCAGCGCCTGACCCAGCTCGGCGTGGAGGAAGTCACCAACGAGCTTCAGGAGCTTGCGGGCAAGATCAAGGAATACCTGGAGATCCTGGGCTCGCGCGAGCGGATCATGGGCATCATCGCGGACGAACTTCGCGAGGTGCGCGCCCTCTTCGCCGTGCCGCGCCGGACCGAGATCACCGAATGGGCCGCCGACCTCGAGGACGAGGACCTGATCGAGCGGGAGGACATGGTCGTGACCGTGACCCAGTCCGGCTGGATCAAGCGCACGCCCCTGTCGGATTTCCGCAGCCAGCGCCGCGGCGGCAAGGGCCTGTCCTCCATGGCGACCAAGGAGGAGGACGTCGTCGTCACCCTCTTCGTCGCGAACACGCACACGCCGCTCCTGTTCTTCACGACGGACGGCATGGCCTACAAGCTCAAGTGCTGGCGGCTCCCGAATGCGGGGCGGACGGCCAAGGGCAAGCCCATCGTCAACCTCCTCCCCATCGAGCCGGGCGTGACCGTCGCGGCCATCGTCCCCGTGGACCGGCCCGAGGATCACTGGGACGAGCTTCAGATCGTCTTCGCCACCTCGACGGGCGACGTGCGCCGCAATGCGCTCTCGGACTTCACCGATGTCCGTCGGAACGGCAAGATCGCGATGAAGCTCCCCGAGGGGGTCCGCCTCGTCAACGCGCGCATCTGCTCCGAGGAGGACGACGTGCTGCTGGTCACCGACCACGGCCGGGCGATCCGCTTCCCTTCCACCGATCTGCGCCTGTTCAAGAGCCGTGATTCCACCGGCGTACGGGGCATCACCCTGCGGGACGAGACCGACCACGTCGTCTCCATGGCCACGGTCCGTCACTTCGAAGCGTCGCCCGAGGAGCGCGCGGCCTACATCAAGATGCGCCGCGCCGTCCTGGGGGTGAGCGACGAGGAGAACGGCGCCGCCGCCGAGGAGGAGCCCGAGGAGGCCGTCGAGGCGATGGCGGGCTCGATAAGCCAGGAGCGCTACGCCGAGATGTCGGCGGCCGAGGACCTGATCCTCACTGTCACGACCGGTGGTCTTGGCAAGATCAGCTCATCGCACGACTACCCAGTCCGGGGCCGTGGCGGGCGTGGCGTGGTCGCCATGAATCTCGCCGACCGGCGGGGCCGCGAGACCGGCCGCATTGTGGCCGCATTCCCGGTGGAGATGGACGAGCAGGTCATGCTCGTCACGAGCGGCGGCCAGTCGATCCGTGTTCCGGTCGAGGGGATCTCGTTCCGGTCGCGGGGCGCGGGCGGCGTGCGCGTCTTCGACGTAGACGGCGAGGAGGTCGTCTCGGTGGCCAAGGTGGCTGAACAGTCCGAGGCCGAGCCGCAGGCATGAACCCGTCACCCGGCCGGCGCTTTCCCGCTGGCCGGGGACACTGTGTCCTTGGAGCTTCGTCCCCCGACAGATTCGGACGGTTCGCATTGAGCCGCCTTCGGCCTTGGGTGAGGGTTCGCGCCAAGGCGGTGCCAAGACACCGCGAGGCGAGAGGCATGAGGGCATCATGAACACGTTTGTCGGCTTGGCCGTTCTGGCTGGATTCACGATCGCGGGCGCGGCATCGGCGCAGGAGTTCAAGGGCGCTGAGGTCGCGGTCGAGGTCCTCGGCTATGAGAACGACGACGACCTCACCTCCACGAGCTACCGGGCCGGCGTCGAGTTCGGCATCTACGGCGGCTTCGGCGCGGCGGCCGACCTGTCGTTCCAGAACTTCGGCGACGATGAAGGCGTCCGCAGCTTCACGCTCCATGGCCTCTACGACGCCCTGGACCTGGCCACGGTCGGTGCTTTCGTCGCGCGTGACAGCATCGACGGAGCCGACGCCACCAGCTTCGGGATCGAGGCCGGTCGCAGCTTCGGCTCGGCCGGGGTCGAGGGCTTCATCGGCATCGGCGACGACGAAGGCGCGGACTACCGCTTCGCGGGCGTCGAGGGCACCTTCGACATCACTCCCGCCGTCGCTCTCAACGGCTCGCTCGCCGCTCTCGACGCCGATGGAGGAGGCCTGAGCCGCATCGCGCTCGGCGGAGAGTACCGCTTCGGCAATACCGGCCCGGCCGTCTATGCCGAGATCGGCCGAATCAGCGTCGAGGACGACGCAGGCTCGTTCGGCGACAGCAGCAACTACGTCGGCTTGGGCGCACGTCTCGCCATTGGTCCGAACAGCGGCACCACCTTCGATTCGCGCGGCCTGTCCGAACTCATCACCGGGTTCTGAATCGCCCCAGCCGTGCGGCGATCCGTGGCCCTCTGCGATGAGCGGGGGCCACGCAGGTTCTCCTTTTGCGGGAACGATCAACAGGATGATGCGCTAACGCACGTCTTGGGCGCTTCACCACCGTAAGCCCCCGACGGCAGCGCGCCCCTCCCACACCTACGCACGCCTTCCATTCCGCCGCTCCTGCGCCTATGTCCCGCGCATGAGCGATCCCATCCATATCATCGGTGGCGGCATGGCGGGCGTCGAAGCCGCCTGGGCCATCGCCCGCGCCGGCCTTCCCGCCGTCATCCATGAAATGCGCCCCCAGACCGGCACCTTCGCGCACCGGACGGGCGACCTCGCGGAGATGGTCTGCTCCAACTCCTTCCGCTCCGACGACGACGAGCGGAACGCCGTGGGCCTCCTCCACTGGGAGATGCGCGCTGCGGGCTCCCTCGTGATGGAGATGGCAGCCCGCCACCGGCTCCCCGCGGGCGGCGCGCTCGCCGTGGACCGCGACGCCTTCTCCGGCGACGTGACCCGCGCCATCCGTGCGAACCCCCTCATCACCGTCGAGGATGGTGAAATCTCCGAACTGCCCGAGACCGGGCGCTGGATCGTCGCCACCGGTCCCCTGACCTCGGGCGCGCTGGCCGAATCCATCCGGCGGACGACCGGGGCGGATCAACTCGCCTTCTTCGACGCCATCGCCCCCATCGTCCACGCCGACACGATCGACATGGACGTGGCCTGGCGCCAGTCCCGCTACGACAAGGGCGAGACCGAGGAAGAGCGCACCGCCTACATCAACTGCCCCATGACGAGGGAGCAGTACGAGGCTTTCATCGACGCCATGCTCGCCGCCGACAAGGCGAAGTTCCACGAAGGCGAGACGGCGGGCTATTTCGACGGCTGCCTCCCCGTGGAGGTCATGGCTGAACGCGGGCGCGAGACGCTGCGCTTCGGGCCCATGAAGCCCGTGGGCCTGACCAACTCCCACGCGCCCGACGTGAAACCCTATGCCGTCGTCCAGCTCCGCCGCGACAACGCGCTGGGGACGCTCTACAACATCGTAGGCTTCCAGACCAAGATGAAGTACGGCGCGCAAACCACCGTATTCCGGATGATCCCGGGCTTGGAGAACGCGAGCTTCGCCCGCCTCGGCGGCATCCACCGCAACACCTTCATCAACTCGCCCACGCTCCTTGACTCGCAGATGCGGCTGAAGTTCCGGCCCAACCTCCGCTTCGCCGGGCAGATCACGGGCGTGGAGGGCTACGTCGAATCCGCCGCCATGGGAATGCTGGCGGGCCGGCTCGCCGCGGCCGAGGCAAGGGGCGACGCGATCCCGCAGGTGCCGATGACCACGGCGATGGGCGCCCTGGTCCACCACATCACAGGCGGCGCCGACGCCAAGACGTTCCAGCCCATGAACGTGAACTTCGGCCTTTTCCCCCCACTGCCCGAGGCGCGGTCGGGCCGTCGTGGCCGCACCGACCGCTACAAGGGCTACACCGACCGGGCCAAGGCCGACTGGCTCGCCTGGCTCGGCCAGCCGCAGGCCCAAGCCGCCGAGTGACGTAGCGCGAGTGACCTTCCGCGCCCGCTTCGCCCCGTCGCCCACCGGGCCCTTGCATCTGGGCCACGCCTATTCGGCCCTGCTCGGCTTCGACATGGCAATGCGAGAAGGCGGCGAATGGCTCCTGCGGATCGAGGACATCGACCGGCAGAGGTCTAAGCCCGAGTGGGAGCGGCAGATCTACGAGGATCTGGAGTGGCTGGGCCTCTGGTGGCCCGAGCCGGTCATGCGGCAGTCGGAAAGAGCCGAGGTCTATTCGTCCGTCCTCAACGGCCTCTGGTGGGACGATGCCGTGTTCGAGTGCACCTGTTCGCGCGCCGACATCCTCGCGGCGGCCAGCGCCCCGCAGGAGGGAGCACCCCTCGTCGGCCCCGACGGCGTCGTCTATCCCGGGACCTGCGAAGGGAACCGCTCGATGGGCGGCCTCTATCCCCGGCGCTTCCCCGACGCCGCCCTGCGCCTCAACATGGGCCTCACAACCCAGGTCACGGCGGAACGTCCCGTCACCGAGCCAGCCTATTTGTCGTTCCGAGAAACTGGGGCCGGACCGAATGGAGAAAAAGGCCTGATCTGTGTCCCGGAGTCCGACCTCGTCCGCAACGTCGGCGATGTCGTCCTTGCCCGTCGCGGCATGGGCACCTCCTACCACCTTTCCGTCGTCCTCGACGACGCGGCGCAATTCGTCACCCATGTCGTCCGCGGCCAGGATCTGTTCGAGGCTACCAAAATCCACGTCGTGCTGCAACGGCTCCTCGGCCTGCCCACGCCCGTCTACCACCACCACCGCCTGATCCGGGACGACACCGGCCGCCGCCTCGCCAAGCGCGAGGACGCCAAAGCCATCCGCCGCTACCGCGACGAAGGCGCGACGCCCCAGGACATTCGCCGAATGGTGGGTCTCTAGGACAGGCGAACCCCCGCCCTTCTGCGCGATGCCGCAAGGGCTGTCCGATCAGCGCCTGCCCGCCGCCTCGTCCGCGACCATCTCCCCACCGTGGACCTTGGTGAAGAAGCAACTCCGCGCGCCCGTGTGGCAGGCCGGCCCCGTCTGCCGTACCTTGATGAGCAGCGCATCCCCGTCGCAGTCCACCCGCATCTCCACTAGGTCCTGCACGTGCCCGCTGGTCTCGCCCTTGACCCAGAAGCTCTGCCGCGACCGGGACCAGTAGGTGACGCGCCCCGTCTCCAGCGTGCGCCGGACCGCTTCGGCGTTCATCCAGGCCAGCATGAGCACCTCGCCCGTGGCCGCGTCCTGCGCAACCGCGGGCAAAAGCCCGGCCTCGTTGAAGGTCAGCGTCGAAGGGTCGAAGGGCATCACCGAAATGTCCTTTGGCAAGCCGTGTGGGCGCGCCTACATAGGGCCGGCGCCACCGCAGGGAAAGCCATGTCGGATCAGGACCTCCTCCAACTCTACTCCTCGCGGATTCTCGCTCTGGCCGCCGACATCCCGCATCTGGGCCGTCTGCCTGCGCCGCAAGGGTCGTCCAAGAAGCGCGCCCCGCTCTGCGGCTCCACCGTGGGCGTGGACCTGTCGCTGGAAGACGGACGCATCGCCGCCTTCGCCCAAGACGTGCGCGCCTGTGCGCTCGGGCAGGCCGCCGCGTCGGTCCTGGGCTCCGCCATCCTGGGCCGCACGCCCGAGGAGGTGCGCCAGGGTCGCGATGCGCTCCGGGCGATGCTCCGCGACGGGGCCGAGCCGCCGCCCGCCCCTTGGGACGGGTTCGCCGTGCTCATTCCCGCGCGCGACCACACGAACCGTCACGGCTCCATCCTCCTGGCCTTCGAGGCGGCGGTCGAGGCACTCGATCAGGCCGAGGTCGGACAGAAAAATGCCGCCGCGAGCCTCTGACGCTCGCGACGGCAAGGTGGGCATCCCCGCGCGGGACCCGGAACCGCTGGGCCGAAGGGCAGATCGGCCAGCCCCGAAGGGCCGCGGCGCCGGCGCGGGAACGCGGGCAGATTCAGATCAGATGCGGCAGGGCCAGAGCTGCCAGGAACAGCACGCCGAGGGCCATGCCCGCGAGCGCGTCGGAAAGGATCTCCCAGTCGATTCCGGGGATCGTGTCGTCGTCGATATCCATCCTCTCCTCCTGTCGTGTTCCTCTGTTGCCTCTTTGTTCTCATGCCGTTCACGTCTTGTAAAGAACTTTGTGTGAACATCCGCGAGTTGGACGTGAATTGCCGCTTCGTGGCAGCACGGCTGCCCTGATCGCCAAGGCAGATTGGGCCTTGCGATAATACGTATAGACAAGGACGTCGGGTCGCCACGAAGAGCCTGCTCCAGAAGGCTCAGCCGACCCCGATCAGCCGGATCGCCTTCTCCTGCTCCATGAGCCACAGCAGCAGACGCGCCGCCTGCCCCCGCGGGCTCTCAAGCGCCGGATCGTCGGACAGAAGCTTGCGCGCGTCGCTCTGCGCCACCTGCATCAGCGACGCCTGCCGCTCCAAGTCCGCGATGCGGAATCGCGGCAGCCCCGACTGGGCCGTCCCGATCACATCGCCCGCCCCGCGAATCGCCAGATCCTCCTCCGCGATCCGGAACCCATCCTCGGTCTCGCGCAGCAGCGTCAGCCGCCGCTTGGCCGTCTCGCCCAAAGGCGCCTCGTAGAGCAGGACGCAGGTCGACTTCGCGCTTCCCCGCCCAACGCGCCCCCGAAGCTGATGAAGCTGCGCCAGCCCGAAGCTCTCGGCCCGCTCGATCACCATGATGGAGGCGTTGGGCACGTTCACCCCCACCTCGATCACCGTCGTCGCGACCAGCAGCTTGGTCCGCCCCTCGACGAACGCAGCCATGGCCGCATCCTTCTCGACGGTGTGAAGCCGCCCATGCACCAGCCCCACCGCCTCACCAAAGATCGCCTGCAGGAGCCGGAACCGCTCCTCGGCGGCGGTCAGGTCGCTGTGGTCCGACTCCTCGACCAGCGGGCAGACCCAATAGGCCTGCCGCCCCTCCGCGATGGCACGCTTCAGGCTCCCCACGACCTCGTCGAGCCGTTCGTTGGACACGAGGACCGTGGTCACCGGCTTTCGCCCCGGCGGCTTCTCGTCCAGCACGGACAGGTCCATGTCGCCATACTGCGCGAGCGCGAGGCTCCGCGGGATGGGCGTGGCCGTCATGACCAGCACGTCGGCCATGGCCCCCTTGGCCCCAAGTTCCATCCGCTGGGCCACGCCGAAACGGTGCTGCTCGTCCACGACGGCAAGGCGCAAGTCCCGGAACTCCACGTCCTTCTGGAACAGGGCGTGTGTGCCTACGAGAATCTGGATTCGCCCATCGGCCAGCGCGGCCAGCTTCTCCACCCGCTCCGACCCCTTGTCGCGCCCCGTCAGCAACGCGATTCGGACACCCGCCGCCTGCGCCAGCGGCTCCAACCCCTCGAAGTGCTGCTGCGCGAGGATGCCGGTGGGGGCCATCAGCGCGCCCTGCCCGTCCCCCTCGACCGCGATCAGCAGGCAGAGCAGCGCCACGAGCGTCTTGCCCGCCCCCACATCCCCCTGCAAAAGCCGGTTCATCCGCCGGCCCGACGCCATGTCGGCCGCGATCTCCCCAACGGCCCGGACCTGCGCCGCAGTCGGCTGATAGGGCAGCGCCCGCAGCACCTTGTCCCGAAGACGACCGTCGCCCGTCGTTGCCCGCCCCTTCACCCGCCGCGCCGTCGCACGGGCGAGCGCCAGCGTCAGCTGGTGGGCCAGCAACTCGTCATAGGCCAGCCGCTGCCGGGCCGGTGCCTCCGGGGCAAGGTCCATCCCCTGCCCGGGCCGGTGCGCCACGGCCAGCGCCTCCCGCCACCCCGGAAACCCCTCGCGCTGCACAAGGCCCCCGTCGATCCATTCCGGCAGCTCCGGCGCCAGCGCGAGCGAGCCGCGCACCACCTTAGCCATGGTCTTCTGCGACACGCCCGCCGTCAGCGGATAGACCGGCTCATAGGGCGGCAGGGCCCCCAGCTCCTCCTCCGCCAGGATGTAGTCGGGGTGGGCCATGCGTCCGGTCGTGTCGTAAAGCTCCACCTTGCCGCTCACGATCCGGCGGCTGCCCAGCGGAAGCGCGCGTCCCGGCCAATCCGGCGGGGAATGGAAGAAGACAATCTGGAACGTCGTCTGCGCGTCCGACACGACAACGATATGGGGCTTGCCCTTGGCCGCCGGAGGCCGATGCCGCTCCACCGTCACGGCCACGGTGACCGTCGCGGGCAGCGGCACCTCCCGGATGCTCTCGCGAAGCCGGCGGTCCACCCCGCCCTGGGGCAGCGTGAACAGCAGGTCCCTCGGGCGCGACAGCCCCGCCTGCTCTAGGCCCTGCGCCGTCTTGGGCCCGATCCCCTTGATCGAGGTGAGCGCGCCGAAGATCGGCCAAAGAACCTCGGGCCGACCCGAGGAGCGCCCGTTCATGCCGCGCCAATGAGGTCGAGCCAGGCCGCCTCGTCGATCACCATGACGCCGAGCCGTTCGGCGTCCTTCGCCTTGGATCCGGCCCCCGGACCCGCGATCAGGATATCCGTCCTGGCCGACACGGAGCCCGCGACCTTCGCGCCCAGCGATTCGGCCCGGGCCTTGGCCTCCGCCCGGGTCATCCGCTCCAGCGTCCCCGTGAACACGACCGTCTTTCCCGCGACCGGGCTCGTGGTGGCGCGCGGCGCGGGGTTCTCGATCCGCAGATGCGGGATCAGCCGGTCGATCGCGGCCCTCTCGGCCTCTTGATGAAACGCCGTGACGACCGAGGTGGCGAGCACCTTACCCACGCCGTCGATGCTGGTCAGTTCCTCCCACTGCGGCCCCGCACCCACCTCAGCGGCGCTCATGGCCCCCTCGAAGGCGGGCCAGGAGCCGTAGTGCTGCGCGAGGAGCGCGGAGCCGGACTCCCCCAGATGCCGGATGCCCAGGGCAAAGATCAGCCGGTCGAGCGGGATGCGGCGCCGCTCCTCGATGGCCTGGAACAGGTTGCGTGCGCTCTTCTCCCCATAGCCCAGCCGGTTCTTCAACCGCGCGAGGTTGGCGCTGTCGCGCTCCTCCAGGGTGAAGATGTCCGCAGGCTCCCGGATCGGCAGCACCGGGTCGTTGAAGAACATCTCGATCTGCTTGATGCCCAGGCCCTCGATGTCGAAGGCCGAGCGCGACACGAAATGCTTGAGCTTCTCGATCGCCTGAGCCGGACAGGCGATCCCCCCGGTGCAGCGGCGCACCGCATCGCCCGCTTCGCGCACCGCCTCCGACCCACATTGCGGGCAGGTCTGCGGGAAATCGAACGGCACCGAGTCGTCTGGCCGCTTCGACAGGTCCACATCCACGATCTGCGGGATCACGTCGCCCGCGCGCCGAATCTCCACCCAATCGCCGACGCGAAGGTCCCTCTCGCCCCGGATCGCCTCGCCGGTGGAGGCGGAACGGCCCTTGATGTAATCCTCGTTGTGCAGCGTCGCGTTCGACACGACGACCCCGCCCACCGTGACCGGCTGGAGCCGCGCAAGGGGGGCCAAAGCCCCCGTCCGCCCGACATTCACCTCGATGGCGAGCAGCCTGGTCCAGGCCCGCTCGGCCGAGAACTTGTGCGCCACGGCCCAGCGCGGCGTCGTGGACCGGAACCCCAGGCGGCGCTGGAGCGCCAGATCGTTCACCTTGTAGACGACGCCGTCGATATCGTAGCCGAGCGTCGCCCGCTGCGCCTCCACCTCGCCATAGGCCGCCAGAAGCTCCTCCGGCCCGTCGCAAAGCCGCGCCAGGGCGTTCACCGTGAAGCCCAGTTCTTCGAACCGTCGGAGGCAGCCGAACTGCGTGTCGGCCAAGGGCTCCGACACCTCCCCCCAGGCATAGGCAAAGAACCGCAGCGGCCGACTCGCCGTGATCTTCGGGTCAAGCTGGCGGAGCGATCCCGCCGCGGCGTTCCGCGGGTTGGCAAAGACGCGCCCGCTCCCCTCCGCCGCGCGGGCGTTCAGCGCGACGAAATCGGCATGGGTCATGTAGACCTCGCCCCGCACCTCCAGCACCTCCGGCGCTGGCCCCCGGAGCCGCTTCGGAATGTCCCCCACTGTCCCGGCGTTGGCGGTCACGTTCTCGCCGACCTCACCGTCGCCACGGGTCGCGGCCTGAACAAGCCGCCCCCTTTCATAGCGCAGCGACAGCGACAAGCCGTCGATCTTGGGTTCGGCCACATAGGCCAGCGGAGCCTCGGGGCCGAGGTTCAGGAAACGGCGGATGCGCGCGTCGAAGTCATGGATGCCCTCCGCCGCGAACTCGTTGGCAAGGCTAAGCATGGGCACGCGATGCACGACCTTGCCAAAGCCCTCCGCCGGCGCGGCGCCCACCTGCTCGGAGGGGCTGTCAGGACGTTTCAGCTCGGGGAATCGCACCTCAATCGCCGCGTTGCGCGACTTGAGAGCGTCATAATCCGCGTCCGATATGACCGGCGCGTCGTCCCGGTGATAGGCGGCGTTCGCGGCCTCAAGCACCCCAGACAGGCGGGCAAGCTCCAGCCGCGCGTCCTCGGGCGTCAGCATCTCCACCGGGATCGCGGCCGTCGCCGTTTCCTGAGCCGTCATGGTCCCCCTCCCACCGGTCGGTGTGGCGAGTGATAGGGGCCACGCTCGACCGGGTCCAGCCCGACACCGCCGATCGGGGGCGCTAATCAGCCCCGTATGTTCATCTTTCGTTCAGTCTCAAATTGACCTCGGCATCGCGGCACTGGGCGCGTTCCCGCGACTACCGGCCCGTCTCATCCCCGATCCGCGCACCCGGCACAAGCCCCCGGACCGCTGGATCACGCCCCCACGGCCAGCCGTTCGACATCGCGAGGAATGGGCTCGGGGTCGCGCAGGACATAGCCCCGGCCCCAGACCGTCTCGATCGGGCTGTCGCCGCCCGTGGCCTGGGCGAGCTTCTTGCGCAGCTTGCAGATGAAGACGTCGATGATCTTCAGCTCGGGCTCGTCCATGCCGCCGTAGAGGTGGTTGAGGAACATCTCCTTGGTCAGCGTCGTCCCCTTCCGGAGCGAGAGAAGCTCCAGCATCTGGTACTCCTTGCCCGTCAGGTGCAGCGGCGCGCCCGCGACATCCACCGTCTTGGTGTCGAGGTTGACGGAAATGCGGCCCGTGCGGATGACCGACTGCGCATGACCCTTGGACCGCCGGATGATGGCATGGATGCGAGCGACCAGCTCCTCGCGGTGGAAGGGCTTGGTCAGGTAGTCGTCGGCGCCGAAGCCGAAGCCCTTGATCTTGCTCTCCGTCCCGTCCTCGCCGGACAGGATCAGGATCGGCGTGTCGATGCGCGATTGACGAAGCTGCCGCAGCACCTCGTGCCCGTTCATGTCTGGCAGGTTGAGGTCCAGGAGGATGAGGTCGTAGTCGTAGAGCTTGGCGAGGTCGATCCCTTCCTCCCCCAGGTCCGTCGCATAGACGTTGAGGTTGGCGTGAGTCAGCATCAGCTCGATGCTGCGAGATGTCGTCGGATCGTCTTCGACAAGAAGGATGCGCATCCCAGATCTCCGGTGTTCTGCCTTTTCCCCATATTTACGGGCAAATGGTTAATCATGCGTTACCATCGCGGCAGAATCTGGATTTTCAGCCCTGCGGCTGCCGATACTTCTGCACCCATGTCGCGCGGAGGGCCGCAACCCCGTGCGTGGCTACCGCGGCCTCCCAACTCGCGAACTCCTCCTCGCTCAGGCTGTAGGTCTCCAGCGCCGTCCCGCGGGAGATGAGGCCCGCCTCCACCGCCTCCACCACGGCGGCCTTGCGGGAGGCGACCCAGCGCCGGGTATCCGGCGGGGGCAGGTCCGCCCGCGTCATGACCCGCCCGTCGCGCAACGTGACCGACCGCGGCCCTTCCACCTTGCGAAGCAACATCTCTCACCCCTGGCTGATATGCTCGTTGGCCAGACAGTGCCGCAGCCGCCTTAAGAGACGGTGAACCGCGCCCTTGCGAATGCGCAGCATTTTCCTATATTCCCTGCGACTTTCGGGGCTGGACCCCGCCAGGATGGTTCCCCATGCCCCTCGATCCCGCGCTCAACTCCCTTGGCCTGCCCAAGGCCCCCCAGGACACGCGCGTCGTCGTCGCCATGTCGGGCGGCGTGGACAGTTCGGTCGTCGCCGCCATGCTGGCGGAAGAAGGTTACGACGTCGTGGGCGTCACGCTTCAGCTTTACGACCATGGCGCGGCGCTGGCCCGCAAGGGCGCCTGCTGCGCGGGCCGCGACATCCACGACGCGCGGCGCGTGGCGGAACGGATGGGCTTCCCCCACTACGTCCTCGACTACGAGAACCTGTTCCGCGAATCGGTCATCGACGAATTCGCCGATTCCTACCTAGCCGGCGCGACGCCCGTGCCCTGCATCCGCTGCAACGAGCGGGTGAAGTTCCGCGACCTGCTGAACGTGGCCCGCGACCTCGACGCGGACTGCATGGCCACCGGCCACTACATCCGGCGCGAGATGGGCGCCGACGGGCCGGAGCTTCACCGCGCCGCCGACCACGCGCGCGACCAGTCCTACTTCCTCTTTTCTACCACGCCGGAGCAGCTGTCCTACCTGCGATTCCCGCTGGGCGGCCTGCCTTCCAAGGCCGAGACGCGGGCGCTCGCGACGCGCTACGGCCTCCCCGTGGCCGACAAGCCCGACAGCCAGGACATCTGCTTCGTCCCGAACGGCAACTACGCCTCGGTCATCGAAAAGCTGCGCCCCGGTGCGGCGGAGCCCGGCGACATCGTGGACCACGAGGGCCGGACCCTGGGCCGCCACGACGGCGTGCTGCGCTACACGGTCGGCCAGCGCCGGGGCCTCGGAATCGGCGGACTGGAGGAGCCCCTGTTCGTGATCCGGCTCGACGCCGACAAGCGTCAGGTCGTCGTCGGCCCGCGCGAGCTTCTGCTGTCCAAGACCATCTCTCTGCGCGAGGTGAACTGGCTCGGCGACGGCCCGCTGGAGGGAGAGCACGAGGTGCTGGTCCGCGTGCGCTCCACCCGTCAGCCCGTGCCTGCGCTTCTGCGGCCCGTCCCGGGCGGGGCCGAGGTCACGCTGCTGTCGTCCGAAGAGGGCGTCGCGCCCGGACAGGCCTGCGTCTTCTACGCGCCGGAGGGGACGCGGGTGCTGGGCGGCGGCTGGATCGCACGGGCGGCGTAGGGTGCGTGCTTGCACGCACCGCGCGACCGATCATGTCCGCGCCAGTTTACATATCGGTGCGCGCAAACACGCACCCTATGCCCGCGCCAGAATTGCCCTTGCCGCAAGCAGACCCGGCGGCTCTCCGCCCTGCCCCAGCCTCTCCATCGTCAACCGCATCGCATGGCGCTGCGCATCCGGCGCGGCCAAGACGTTCAGCAGCGATTCGGCAATGGGCCCGGGCTGGCAGGCCGGACCCAGGAACTCCGGAACAGCCCGCGTGCCGGAGACGATGTTCACCAGCGTCACGGTGTCGAGTC
>CADCUU010000160.1 GCA_902805995.1 uncultured Rubellimicrobium sp. | reverse complement strand
ACCGCGGCTACCCGATCGACCAGCTGGCGGAACGCTCGCACTTTCTGGAGGTCTGCTACCTGCTGCTCAACGGCGAGCTGCCGAGCGCCGGCGAGTACGAGGACTTCGAGCGGCACATCACCTACCACACGATGCTGCACGAGCAGTTCGACCGCTTCTTCCAGGGCTTCCGGCGCGACGCCCACCCGATGGCGATCATGGTCGGCGCCGTGGGCGCCCTGTCGGCCTTCTACCACGACAGCACCAACATCCACGACGAGCAGCAGCGCGTGATCTCCGCCCATCGGATGATCGCCAAGATGCCGACGATCGCGGCGCGGGCGTACAAATACTCCGTAGGCCAGCCCTTCATTCATCCGCGCAACAACCTGAATTACTCCGAGAATTTCCTGCGCATGTGCTTCGCCGTGCCGGCGGAGGACTACGAGGTGAACCCGGTGCTGGCGCGCGCCATGGACCGCATCTTCATCCTGCACGCCGACCACGAGCAGAACGCGTCGACCTCGACCGTGCGGCTGGCGGGATCGTCGGGCGCCAACCCGTTCGCCTGCATTGCGGCGGGCATCGCCTGCCTCTGGGGCCCCAGCCACGGCGGGGCGAACGAAGAGGCGCTGAAGATGCTGATGGAGATCGGCACGCCCGAGCGCATCCCCGAGTACGTGGCGGGCGTGAAGGACCGGAAGTACCGGCTGATGGGCTTCGGCCACCGGGTCTACAAGAACTACGACCCGCGGGCGAAGGTGATGCAGGTCACCGCCAAGGAAGTGCTGGCCGAGTGCGGCGACGCGAACGATCCGCTGCTGCAGGTGGCCCAGGAGCTCGAGCGCATCGCGCTGACCGACGAGTTCTTCATCGAGCGCAAGCTCTACCCGAACGTCGACTTCTATTCGGGCATCACCCTGAAGGCGATGGGCTTCCCGACCGACATGTTCACCGTCCTCTTCGCGCTCGCCCGCACCGTCGGGTGGATCGCGCAGTGGAAGGAGATGATCGAGGACCCGTCGCAGAAGATCGGCCGCCCGCGGCAGATCTACACCGGCTCGCCGGAACGGGAGTTCGTTCCGATCGAGCGCCGCGGC
>CADCUU010000159.1 GCA_902805995.1 uncultured Rubellimicrobium sp. | reverse complement strand
GGCATCGTGGCGGTCTTGCACGCGGCCTTTCGGCTGGGGCGCCGCAACGCCATGCCCTACGCACTGGGGCTGGCGCTCGGAGCATCCCTCTGGTGCCTCGTCGCGCTCATGGGCCTCACCGTGCTGTTCGAGGCGCTGCCTTTGGCCCTGTCGGCCTTCCATGTCGTGGGCGGGCTTTACCTCCTCTGGGTCGCCACCAAGATGTGGACCCATGCCGCCGATCCCCTGCCGGAGGCCGGCACCACCGCAGGGCAGGGCTTCGGCGCCGGGATGGCGCTGAACCTGACCAACCCCAAGCCCGGACTCTTCTACGCCTCCGTGCTCCTGTCGATCTTCCCCGACCTGACAGGCATCGCCGCGAACGCGCTCGTCTACTCCACCGCTCTCCTCATAGAGCTGGTCTTCTACATCTCCCTGGCTGCGATCCTGTCCGCGGCCCCGATTCGCGCCCGCTACTTCGGCGCCAAGCCCTGGATCGACCGAGGCGCCGCCGTTCTGATCGCGGCGCTCGGCATCCTGCTCATCCTTCGCCACTGACCCGAGGTGCGCCCCATGTCCCCGCCTTCCGACCGACTTCCCCACGAAAAGGGCTTCCACATCTCCTGGGACCAGATCCACCGCGACAGCCGAGCCCTGGCCTGGCGACTCGACGGGCAGGGTCCCGATGGCGGGGCGTGGCGCGCCGTGGTGGCCATCACCCGCGGCGGCATGGCCCCCGCGATGATCGTGAGCCGCGAACTCGGCATCCGCACGGTCGATACGATCAGCGTGCAAAGCTACAACCACCAGTCCCAGAGCGAGGCCGTCGTGCTCAAGGCCCCCGACGCCGCGCTGATGGGCGACGGGACGGGCATCCTGATCGTGGACGACCTCGTGGACTCGGGGCGGACGCTGGAACTGGTGCGGCAGATGTACCCCAAGGCGCATTTCGCCACGGTTTACGCCAAGCCCAAGGGCCGGCCGCAGGTGAACACCTACATCACCGAGGTGAGCCAGGACACCTGGATCTTCTTCCCCTGGGACATGGCCCTGCAATACGTGGAGCCCTACCGCGGGCGGGACTGAGCGCCGATAGAGGGCGCGGCCCTGCCAAGGGCGCGCCTTCACACGGCAGATCCTGCGATCCCCACAACGTCGCCCATCTCCCCAGGAGAACGCCGATGCCCCTGCCCCGCGCCGCGTCCACCTTCTCCCCTCCGATCATGCAGGCCCGCCGCTGGCTCGAGGGCGTGACGTTTCCGCCGAACCGCCCTCTCATCAACCTGAGCCAGGCCGCCCCGACCGAGCCGCCGCCCGCCCCGCTGCGCGAGGCCATGGCCGAGATGATCCTGTCGGACTCATCGGTCCACCTCTATGGCCCCGTCCTGGGCCTGCCCGCCCTGCGCGAAGAGGTCGCCTCCCAGTGGTCGCAAGCCTATGCCGGGGCGATCCGGCCCGATCAGGTCGCCATCACGGCGGGCTGCAACCAGGCCTACAGCGCCGCCATCGCCACGCTCTGCACCGACGGGGACGAGGTCATCCTGCCGGTCCCCTGCTACTTCAATCATCGGATGTGGAACGACATCGCGGGCGTCCGCACCGTCCCCCTCGTGCTGGGGGCCGACCTCCTTCCCGACCCGGACGCCGCCGCGGCGCTGATAACTCCGCGCACCCGGGCGATCGTGCTCGTGTCGCCCAACAACCCCGGCGGCGTGGAATATCCGGCCGAGACGCTGCGCGCCTTCTTCGACCTCGCCCGTGCCCGGGGCCTCTCCCTCATCGTGGACGAGACCTACCGCGACTTCGATTCGCGCGAGGGACCGCCCCACGACCTCTTCGCCACCCCCGACTGGGACAGGACGCTCGTCCATCTCTACTCCTTCTCCAAGGCCTATCGCCTGACCGGGCACCGCGTGGGCGCGATGCTGACCTCTCCCGACCGGCTCGTGGAGGCCGAGAAGTTCCTCGATTGCGTCATCATCTCTCCGCCCCAGGTCGGCCAGCACGCGGCCCTATGGGGGATGCGCCACCTACGCGACTGGGTGGCGCAAGAACGGCTGGAGATCCTCGACCGCCGTGCGGCCGTGATCGAAGGGTTCCCTCGCCTGAAGGCCAAGGGGTGGAACCTGCTGGGCTGCGGCGCCTACTTCGCCTATGTGACGCATCCCTTCGAGGAACCCTCGGACACGCTGGCCAAGCGCCTCGTGCACGAGGCGAGCGTCCTCCTTCTTCCTGGCACGATGTTCATGCCGGAGGGCAGCCCCGAAGGCGCGCGGGGCCTGCGCGTCGCCTTCGCCAACGTGAACCGCCAAGGCATCGGCGCGCTGTTCGACCGGCTCGACTCCGTGACCCCCTGACGCTTGCCCTCCCCTCCGGGCCCGCCTATGCAGGGCCCGCGCCCCGGGGAGAGGGCACGAAAGGGACAGGGCATGGCGCAGCGCAAGGGCAGTCGGGTCGGGCTCTGGATCGTCGTGGGGATGCTCGTGATCGGCCTTGGCGGCTGGTACACAGGCGGCGCCGGCGGACGCACGACGGCCGTGGGCAGCGTCGACGGCCTCGACATTCCCGTTCAGGGTTATGCCAACGCGCTACGCAGCCAGATGCGCGCCATCGAGGAGCAGTCCGGCCAGCCCCTGACCTTTGCCGAGGTGCAGGCCCTGGGCCTCGACCGCGCGGTCCTGGGGCAAGTGGTCAGCCAGCGCGTCCTCGACGCCGAGGCGCAGCGTCTTGGCCTGTCCGTGGGCGACCTGCGGGTGGCCGAGGCGGTGCGCTCCTCCTCCTCGTTCCAGGGCCTCGACGGCGAGTTCGACCGCGAGATCTACCGCGAAGCCCTGCGCCGCAACGGCCTCAACGAAGAGGCCTTCGAGACGGGTCTCCGCGAGGACACGACCCGCACCATCCTCCAGGCCGCCGTGATGAGCGGCATCCCCGAGCCTGAAACCTACGGCGAGATCCTCGCCGCCTATGGCAACGAGCGTCGCGACGTGACCTGGGCCACGATCGGCAGCGATGCCGTCGCGGTCCTGCCCCAGGCCGCCGAGGAGGACCTCCGCGCCTATTACGACGCCAACCCCGACGCCTTCACCGCCCCGGAGCTCCGCCAGATTACTTACGCCTGGCTCACGCCGGAGATGATCCAGGACGACCTCCCCGTGGACGACGCCGCGGTCCGGGAACTCTACGATTCCCGTATCGACGAGTTCGTGCAGGAGGAGCGCCGCCTCGTGGAGCGGCTCGTCTTCCCCTCCGAGGAAGCCGCCGCTGACGCCAAGGCGCGCATCGACGCGGGCGACGTCACCTTCGAGCAGGTCGTGGAGGAGCGCGGGCTCCAGCTCTCCGACGTGGACCTGGGCGATGTATCGCGTGGGGAACTCGACGAGGCGGGCGAGCCCGTCTTCACGGCCGAGGCCGGCGCGGTCCTGGGGCCCCTGCCCTCATCTCTGGGCCCCGCCCTGTTCCGCGTGAACGCCGTGCTGGCCGCGGACGAGGTTCCCTTCGAGGAGGCAGAGCCCGATCTCCGGGCCGAGCTGGCGAACCAGCGCGCGCGCCGCGTGATCGGGGACCTCGCTCCCGAGATCGAGGACCTCGTCGCCGGTGGCGCCACCGTGGAGGATCTGGCGGAACTCACCGATCTCGAGCCCGGCCAGATCGCCTGGTCGGAGGGCGTGACGGAAGGGCCCGCAGCCTATCAGGGGTTCCGCGACGCGGCGGCCCAGGCCGTGGAAGGCGCCTTGCCCGAGGTGGTCGAACTCGACGACGGCGGCATCTTCGTGCTGCGCCTCGACTCCGTGACCCCGCCCGCGCTGCGTCCCTTCGAGGAGGTGCGGCCCGAAGTGGAGACCGCGTGGGAAGCCCAGGCCCTCCGCGACGCCGTCCTCGCACAGGCCGACGCAACCGCCCAAGCCATCGCCGGGGGCGCGAGCTTCGAGGACCAAGGCCTTGCCGGCACAGCCGAAACCGGCCTGACCCGCCGCAGCGCCGTGGAGGGCACCGTGCCCGAGTTCATCTCCACCGCCTTCGAGCTTGAACCCGGCGAGACCCGCGCGATCCCGACCGAGGATGGGGCCATCGTCATCCGCGTCGATGCCACGGCCGCCGCGCCCGAGGACGACCCCGGCCTTCTCGCCGAGCGCGCCTCCATCGCCTCTCAGGTGTCGGGCAGCCTGTCCCAGGACCTCTTCGACGCCTATGCCCGGCAGGTCCAAGCGGGGGCGGAGGTCCGCATAGACGATCAGGCGCTTGCCGCCGTTCATGCGCAGTTCAACTGATGCCGCTGTTTCCCGACTTCGAGGCCTTCCGCGCCGGCTATGAGGGTGGACGCAACCAGGTCGTCTGGACACGGCTCGCCGCCGACCTCGACACGCCCGTCTCGCTGATGCTCAAGCTCGCCGGGGCGGCCAAGCACTCCTTCATGCTGGAAAGCGTGACGGGGGGCGAGGTGCGGGGGCGCTACTCAATCGTGGGTCTGAACCCCGATCTGGTCTGGGACTGCCGGGGCACCCGCTCGCGGCTCAACCGCGCGGCCCGCTACGACGACGAGGCGTTCGAGAATCTGGACGGCTCGCCAATCGAGACGCTTCGTGCCCTGCTGGCGGAATGCCGGATCGACCTGCCCGATGGCCTCCCGGCCGCCTCGGCGGGGCTCTTCGGCTACCTGGGCTACGACATGATCCGCCTGGTCGAGAACCTGCCCGACCAGCGCCCCGACCCGTTGGGGCTGCCAGATGCGGTGCTTCTGCGACCCTCCGTCGTGGCCGTGCTGGATGGGGTGAAGGGCGACGTGATCCTGGTCGCGCCCGCCTGGACCGGGTCCGGACTGTCCGCCAAGGCCGCCTACGCCCAGGCGGCCGAACGCGTGATGGACGCTCAGCGCGCGCTGGAACGCGGCGCCCCGCAGGCCGCGCGCGCCCTCGGCACGCCACGCGAGCCCGCGCCTCCCGTCTCCAACTTCACCAAGGCCGGCTACATGGCCGCCGTGGAGAAGGCCAAGGAGTACATCCGCGCCGGCGACATCTTCCAGGTCGTCCCCGCCCAGCGCTGGACCCAGACCTTCAGCGAGCCGCCCTTCGCGCTCTACCGCTCCCTGCGTCGCACGAACCCGTCGCCGTTCATGTTCTTCTTCAACTTCGGCGGCTTCCAGGTGATCGGCGCCTCGCCCGAGATCCTCGTCAGAGTCTTCGGCAATCAGGTCACGATCCGGCCCATCGCCGGAACGCGCCCCCGTGGCGCGACGCCCGAGGAGGACCGCGCGAACGAGGAGTCCCTCCTCGCCGACCAGAAGGAGCGGGCCGAGCATCTGATGCTCCTCGACCTCGGGCGCAACGACGTGGGCCGCGTGTCAAAGCCCGGCACCGTCCGCCCGACAGAGACCTTCGTGATCGAGCGCTACTCCCACGTCATGCACATCGTGTCCAACGTCGTGGGCGAGCTGGCGGAGGATCAGGACGCGCTCTCGGCCTTCTTCGCCGGGATGCCAGCAGGCACCGTCTCGGGCGCGCCCAAGGTCCGCGCCATGCAGATCATCGACGAGCTGGAGCCCGAGAAGCGCGGCGTCTATGGCGGCGGTTGCGGCTACTTCTCGGCGAACGGCGACATGGACATGTGCATCGCGCTACGGACCGCCGTGCTCAAGGGCGACCAGCTCTACATCCAGTCCGGCGGCGGCGTAGTCTACGACAGCGACCCGGAGGCCGAGTACATGGAAACGGTCCACAAGTCCCAGGCCATCCGCAAGGCCGCCGAGGACGCCGCGATGTTCCGCCCCGACGGGAACGGCTGACAGGTCCTGAGGCGCGCCTGCGCCGATCCAGCAGAGGCCCCCGCGCTACGCGGCGGCCCGCTCCTCCTGGACCGAGGAGAGCGCCCTGAGCAACAC
>CADCUU010000158.1 GCA_902805995.1 uncultured Rubellimicrobium sp. | reverse complement strand
GGCCCCGCAGCGCATGGACGAGGTTCGACCGCAGCCGCCGGTGATACAGCGCCAGAAGCCTGCGCGCCTCGGGCATCGCCTGCGCCAGCACATAGAAGTTGAGCCAGGCCGCCACGCTTTCCCGCCGGAAGGAGGTCGCGCCGAAGCTCGCCCGCACGATGGCCTCCACCCGCTCCCGCGGCGTCTCGGCGGTCGCGAGCGCGCCACGCACCTCGGCCCCGTAGACGATCAGCACATGCCGCATCGCCGCGACGAAGATCGCCTCCTTGGAGCCGAAGTAATGATGCGCGAGCGCCGAGGACACGCCCGCCCGCCGCGCGATCTGCGCCACGGTCACCTCCAGGGTGCCCGCGCGCGCGACCTCCTGGATCGTCGCCTTGACGATCGCGTCGCGACGGATAGGCTCGGCGGAACGCGCCATGGCACCTCGCGTAAGAAAACGGTTGCCAGACGGCAATATCGGGTCATTGATTGACTCGTCAATCAACAACAGCGCAACCGATCGGGGGCGCCGGGGAGAGTACAATGAAACGCACTGCCGCCCTTTCGCTCGTGGCGCTGCTGGCCGCGGCGCCCGCCTTCGCGCAAGACGCCTGCACCTCGGTCAGCCTGTCGGACGTGGGCTGGACCGACATCACCGCCACGACCTCCGCCGCCCGCCAGGTGCTCGAAGGCCTGGGCTACGAGGTGGACGTCCAGGTCCTCTCGGTCCCCGTGACCTTCGAGGCGCTGTCGCAGGGCGACCTCGACGTGTTCCTGGGCAACTGGATGCCGTCGCAGACCTCGGCCATCCAGCCCTACCTCGACGACGGCTCCATCGAGACGGTGGGCGTCAACCTCGAAGGCACCAAGTACAACCTCGCGGTGCCGACCTACCTCTACGACCAGGGCCTCAAGACCTACGAAGACTTGGCCAAGTTCCAGGACCAGCTCAACGGCGAGATCTACGGCATCGAGCCCGGGAACGAGGCCAACACCTACCTCATCGGCCTGACCGAGTCCGGCGGCCTCCTCGAAGGCTTCGAGGTCGTCGAATCGTCCGAGCAGGGCATGCTCGCGCAGGTGCGCCGCGCCGTGGACGGCGAGGAGCCGGTCGTCTTCCTGGGCTGGGCGCCGCATCCGATGAACTCCAACTTCGACATCCAGTATGTCGAGGGCGGCGACGACTTCTTCGGGGGCGAGGGCAACGTCTACACCGTGACGCGCGCGGGCTTCGCGGGGGAATGCCCCAACGTGGCCACGCTTCTCCAGAACATGAAGTTCACCCTGCCCATGGAGAACGAGATGATGGGCCTGATCCTCGACGAGGGCCTGAACCCCGACGAGGCCGTGAAGCAGTGGCTGGTCGAGCATCCGGAGACCTTCGACGCCTGGCTTGCCGGCGTGACGACGGTCGATGGCGGCGACGGTCTGGCCGCCGTCCGCACCGCGATGGGCCTCTGAGGCATGCGGGGCCGCTGGCGAACGCAGGGCGGCCCCGGACCCAGCCTGGGGGATCGCTGACTCATGGAATGGCTCACCTGGAAGATCCCCGTGGGAGAGACGGCCGCGGCCGTCTTCGACTGGATCGAAAGCAACGGCCGGATCGTCGTCCGGCCCTTCCGGAACGCGGTCGATGCCTTCATCGACGGGGCTCTGTGGCTCCTCCAGGCGCCGCATCCGCTGGCGCTCATCGCCATCTTCGTGGCCCTGACCTGGGTCCTGCAACGGTCGTGGCAGACCTGCCTCATCGTGGTGCTGGGCCTGCTCTACGTCCTGAACCAGGGCTATTGGGAGGCCACGACCGAAACGCTGGCGCTGGTCCTGTCCGCCTGCCTCGTCTGCATGGCGATCGGGGTGCCCATCGGCATCGCCGCGGCGCACCGGCCCTGGCTCTACGCCTGGCTCCGCCCCGTGCTCGACCTCATGCAGACGCTGCCCACCTTCGTCTACCTGATCCCGGCCATCGTCCTCTTCGGCCTGCGCGAGGTGCCGGCGCTGGTGGCCACCGTGATCTTCGTCCTGCCCGCGCCGATCCGGCTCACCCGGCTCGGCATCGCCTCCACCCCCACCGCGCTCCTTGAGGCCGCCGAGGCCTTCGGAGCCACGCCGCGACAGAAGCTCTGGAAGGTCGAATTGCCCTACGCGCTGCCGCAGATCATGGCGGGGCTGAACCAGACCATCATGCTCTCGCTGTCGATGGTGGTGATCGCCGCGCTGGTCGGGGCCGCGGGCCTCGGCACGCCGGTCGTCCGGGCGCTCAACCAGGTCGATTCGGAGCTGGGCTTCGAATCGGGGCTCGTGATCGTGGTGGTGGCCATCGTGCTCGACCGCATGCTCAGGTTCGGCAAGCAATGACAGACATCGCCGTCGTCTTCGACAATGTCAGCATCGTCTTCGGGAACGAGCCCGGGCCGGCGCTCGGCCTCATGGACCAGGGCCGCTCCCGCGCCGAGATTCAGGCCGCCACGGGCCAGATCCTGGGCGTGCACGACTGCTCGCTGGAGGTGGCCGAGGGCGAGATCCTCGTCCTCATGGGCCTCTCGGGCTCGGGCAAGTCGACGCTCCTGCGCGCCGTGAACGGCCTCAACCCCGTCGTGCGGGGCGAGGTCCGCGTGCGCACCGATGGGGAGATGTCCTCGGTCACCCGGGCCGACCCCCAGACCCTGCGCATGATCCGGCAGCGGACCGTCGCCATGGTCTTCCAGCAGTTCGGCCTGCTGCCCTGGCGCACCGTGCGCGACAACGTGGGCCTGGGCCTCGAACTGCGGGGCCAGTCCAAGGCCGAACGCCACGCGCGGGTGGAGGAGGAGCTGGCCCTCGTCAACCTGTCCGACCGCGCGGGCGCCTTGGTGGGGGAGCTTTCGGGCGGCATGCAGCAGCGCGTCGGCCTCGCCCGCGCTTTTGCCACCGACGCGCCCATCCTCCTGATGGACGAGCCCTTCTCCGCGCTCGACCCGCTGATCCGCTCCCGCCTTCAGGACGAGCTCCTGCAGCTTCAGGCGCAGCGCGGCCGCACCATCGTCTTCGTGAGCCATGACCTCGACGAGGCGTTCAAGCTCGGTAACCGCATCGCGATCATGGAAGGCGGGCGGATCGTCCAGTGCGGCACGCCCCGCGACATCTTCCGCGCGCCTGCTACTCCTTACGTCGCGGACTTCGTGGCGCATATGAACCCGCTCGGCGTGCTGCGCGCCCGCGACGTGATGCTCCCGCCCGGCGGCCCCTCTCCTCACGGAGAGATCGGCCCCGACGCCACCGTCCGCGAGGTGATGGAGCGTCTCAGGGGCGGCCCCCTCGCTGTCCGGGAACACGGGGCTCTCCTGGGCCATGTGTCGGCCGACGGCGTCCTGGCGCGGCTCCTCGACCCCCGGGGCTAAGCCGCTCCCCTAACCTTCGGCCACCAGCCTCACCCGGCGCGCAACTGCCTCGCGCCAGGTGATGAAGCTCACCGCCGCCATGATGAGCGCGCCGCCCAGGATCACCCAGCCGTCCACCGGCTCTCCAAACAGCGCAGCGCCTAGAAAGACCGACCAGACAAGCTGGAGGAAGGTCGCGGGCTGGGTCGCGCTGATGGGTGCTGCCGCAAAGGCCCGCGTCATCGTGTAATGCGCCCCCGTGGCGAGGACCGCGGTCCCAAAGAACCAGCCCAGCTCCGCCCAGTCGACCGGCACCCACGCCGCGACCGCAAAGGGCAGCAGCCCCAGCGTCACCGTCACCGACAGCATCCCCACGACGACCGACGCGCTCACCTGCCCCGACAGCCGCTTGGCGATGAGGTAACCCGCCGCAAAGGCCAGCGCGGTGCCCAGCATGGCGATGTGCCCGGGCTCCACCTCCCGCAGGCCGGGCCGCAGGATCACCAGCGCCCCGACCATGGCGGCGGCCACGGCCAGGAGCCTCCGCGCCTCCCACCGCTCCCCCAGGAACAGCGCGGCGCCGATCGTGACATAGACCGGGTTGAGGTAGTTCATCGCCGTGACCTCCGCGAGCGGGATGCGCGTCATGGCGTAGAACCAGCAGAGCACGCCAAGCGTATGCACAGCGCCCCGCATCCCGAACAGCCGGACCTGCGCGGGCGTCAGCCGCTCCCGCAACAGCGGCCAGAGCATCGGCACGGCAAAGGGGAGCCCCAGGGCAAAGCGCAGGAATGCAGACTGCGCCGCCGGCACGTCGGAGCCCACATGCTTCACGATCGCGGTCATGCCGACGAACAGAAGGCCCGTCACCACCATCCACAGGATGCCCGCGACGGGCCGCCCGGCGGTCATCCGAACGGCCCCCGGGGGCTGGCGCACCGCCTCCGCCCCCATCGGGTCGTCACGAGTCCGCGTAGGCCGCCATGACCTCGTCCGACGTCTCGACGTTGGTGGTCACGGTCTGCACGTCGTCGTCATCCTCGAGCACGTCGACGAGCTTCATGAGTTTCTCGAAGGTCTCGCCATCCGCCGAGGTCGTGACCGTGGGCCGCCAGACGAACTTCGCCGTCTCGCTCTCGCCGAGGCTCCCCTCCAGCGCGGCGGACACGGTGCCAAGGTCGTCCTCGCCCGTGGTGATCCAGTGGCCTTCCTCGTCGGACTCCACGTCCTCCGCCCCGGCGTCGAGCGCGGCCATCATCACGGTGTCCGCATCGCCGGCCGCCAGCTTGTAGAAGATTTCGCCCTTCCTCTCGAACTGGAACGCGACCGAGTTGGTCTCGCCCAGGTTGCCGCCGTTCTTGGTGAAGGTGCTGCGCACGTTGGAGGCGGTGCGGTTGCGGTTGTCCGTCAGCGCTTCGACGATCACGGCGATGCCGCCGGGGCCGTAGCCCTCGTAGCGGATGTTCTCGTAGGTTTCCGCGTCGCCGCCCTGCGATTTCTTGATCGCCCGCTCGATCACGTCGCGGGGCATGGAGCTCGACCGCGCTTCCTTGACCGCGAGCCGCAGGCGCGGGTTCTTGTCCGGGTCAGGGTCGCCCATCTTTGCCGCGACCGTGATCTCCTTGGAGAGCTTGGAGAACAGCTTGGACCGCAGCTTGTCCTGCTTGCCCTTGCGGTGCTGGATATTGGCCCATTTGGAATGGCCGGCCATGGCGTCGTCTCCAGAGAAACCCTTGATCGCGTCCCTCTATCCCAGCGCCCCAAGGGGCCGCAAGTCGCGGCTCAGAGATCGTAGAAGAGCGGGATCACAAGGCAGGCCACGACGCCGCACAGGAGGTTGAGCGGGATGCCGATCCGCAGGAAGTCCGAGAACCGGTAGCCCCCCGGCCCATAGACCAGAAGGTTGCACTGATAGCCGATGGGCGTTGCGAATCCGAACGACGCCCCCAGCATCACGAGGATCAGCACCGGCCTCGGGTCGAGACCCAGCGTCTGCGCGAGCCCGATGGCCACGGGCGTCACCACCACGGCCACGGCGTTGTTCGACAGAAGCTCCGTCAGCAGGGAAGTCAGCGCATAGATGGTGAACAGCAGAAGGATCGGCGGCCAGTTCGCGATCACCGGCGCGATCGTGTCCACGATCAGGTCCACCGCGCCGGAATGGTCCAGCGCCGCCCCCACGGCCAGCATCGCGAAGAGCATCGCCATGAGCCGCCCGTCGATGAAGCCGAAGGCCTCGTCCGGGTCGATGCAGCGCGTCACCAGCACCACGGCCACGCCCAGCAGCGCCAGGATCTCGATGGGCGCGACCTCGATGGCCGACAGGCCCACCACGGCGGCGAGCGTGGCGATCACGATGGGCGCGTGACGGCGCCGGTACGCGCGGCTCGTGGGATGGGCGATGTCCACGAGGTTCATCTCCGCCGCGAGGCGCTGGATGTCCTCGGCCGTGCCCTCCAGCAAAAGCGTGTCGCCCACATGGACCACCACGTCGTCGATGCGGGTGCCGAGATTGCGGTCGCGC
>CADCUU010000157.1 GCA_902805995.1 uncultured Rubellimicrobium sp. | reverse complement strand
GCCTTTTCCTCGAAGCGGCGGATCAGGAGCATGTTGCGGTAAAAGCCGAGAAGCTCATCGCGGGAAACGTTGGGAATCGCTCCAGCGCTGGCGGGAGCCTCGGTCTGTGCGGCTTGGTCCTTCGCCATGATCCCGGTACCTCCTTCGATCACCTTTCCCGTGATCTAGCCGAGGGGTGGGGGATTTGCGAGGGGGCGTCCTCGCCGCGCTGCGGCATGGCCCTTGCGCAGGAAGGCCTTGGCCGTAGCTGGAGGCGGTCAGGGTTGCCGTGTTCGGAGGGGGGCAGGGGCTCCGCTGGACCCCTGCCGCCGCCTGAAAGCAGGGGGGCAGGGGGTTCCAGTCGGCTAAGGGCTAGGTCACTGAAAGTGATGGAAGAATGATGTCGCTGAACGGGCTAGTAAAAGTCTGCTGCTAAGGGCTGAATGGTCCCTTGAACCGATTCAAAATTACGACCCCGTGAACTCTCGGTCAAGTGAAAAGTTGAATCGGTTCAAGGAACGGGATAGCAGGAATCGAACAGCAGTGGCGGGGCCATGACGCGGGTGCAGAAGACGATCAAGCTCCGGGATGTGGCCGAGGCGGCGGGAGTGTCGCATGGTACCGCGTCGAACGTGTTCAACCGTCCCGGGATCGTGCGGGAGGAGGTTCGGGAGCGTGTTCTCGCCGCCGCCGAGAAGCTAGGCTACGCGGGGCCGAGCCCCAAGGGACGGCTGCTGAGGGCAGGCCGGGCCAATGCCATCGGCGTCGCCGCGGGCGAGCCGCTGGATTACTTCTTTGCCGATCCCTGGGCGCGCCGCCTCATGACCGAGGTGGCCCGCGTCTGCAACGAACGGGGCGCCGGGCTCGCCCTCGTCTCCGTAGCCGGGGGACGGAACCTGGCCTGGAGCATCGAGAGCGCGCTTGTGGATGGGTTCCTGCTGCGCTGCGGGGGGCCGGAGCTTCTTGTGGAGATCACGCAGAAGCGGGGCTTGCCGTTCGTGGCTCTGTCTCTCGACACGCAGGAGCCCGACGTTCCAGCCATCGACATCGACGACTTCGGCGGGGCGCGGCAGGTCGCGCGGCACATCCTTGCGCTGGGCCATCGGCGCGTCGCGATCCTTGGCATCGGGCTCGGCCCCGGGCCGGGGCGGGCCACGCCCGAGGAGGTTCGCGCCACCCGCTTCGTCAACGTGCGCGAGCGTGCCCTTGGATACTGGGCGGCGCTGGCAGAGGTCGGGATCAGCGAGGAGGAGGTGCCCGTGCATGCCGTCCTCAACGACGGGGAGAATGTCGCCGAGGCATTGGCACTCCTGTTCGATGGGCCGGGGCCGCACCCGACCGCGATCCTGGCGATGTCGGACAAGGTGGCGATGGCGGCGCTTCATGCCTTGGCGGCGCGCGGGGTCGCGGTGCCGGGGCAGGTATCCGTCGTGGGCTTCGACGATGTGCCCGAGGCCGAATCGGCCCGGCCGCCCCTTACCACAGTCGCGCAGCCCTATGCGGCCATTGCCGAACGCTCCGTCGCGGCGATCCTCGACGGCACGATCCCGGAGGGGCGGGAGGTATTGCCGTTAACGCTCGTCGTGAGGGAGAGCAGTGGGCCGCCGCCCCTCCAGTGGATGACGGTCAGCGGATGACGATCTCGTCAGCGCGGATCATGCCCAGGACGTCGCGCGCCTGCTGGTCGAGGAGATCGAGGTCCAGGTAGTCGTCGGACAGCCGCTGGGTGAGGTTCTCCATCCGGACGACCTCATCGGACAGGGCGGCGAGCTGGACCCGAAGCTCCAGCGCCTCGGCATCGACCTCGGCGCGGCGGAAGACGCCGTAGTCGCCCTGGACGGCGGCGAAGATGAAATAGAGCGCGAGAAGGCCCATGCCGGCGATATAGGCCAGGGAGCCCAACGGGGCGCGCGTGCTGCGGATCATGTCTGTCCCTTCCCGTTCCCGGGGCGCCTCTGACGGGCGCGTGAGTGACACGATGGCACAAGGGATTCGGACTTGGCGAGGGCTATGTTGCGCCGGTCTGCCAAGGGTGGGTCGGCTGCGCAACATGCTGCCGATCCGGACGCGGTATGGGGGCGCCCGGCGGGCGCCCCTGACTGTGTTCAGACCTTGTAGACGCCGACGAGCTGGTCGAGCAGCGCCATGGCCTCCTGCCGGGGACGCTGGAAGACGTTGCGGCCGATGATCGAGCCGTTGCCGCCGCCCGCCGCGATGTCGCGCGCGTCCTGCATCACCGAATCCTCTCCCTTGGCCGCGCCGCCCGAGAAGACCACGATCCGCCGCCCGCCAAGGCAGGCCTGCACGACATGCCGCACACGTGCGCCGCCGGTCGCGACGTCGATCTTCTGAGCGTCATAGACCTTCTTGGCCTCGGACTGCGAGACATGGTCGGTCGGCAGCTTCACCTTGATGATGTGCGCGCCCAGAAGCGCGGCGATGTGGGCAGCGTAGGCCGTCACGTCCACCGCCGTCTCGGCCTTGCTGTCGAGGTCCTCGCCGCGCGGATAGGACCAGATCACGGTCGCCACGCCCTTTTGGGCGGCCTCCTTCCGCATCTCGGCGATGTCCTCGAACATCTCCAGCGAGAGGGAGGAGCCGGGGTAGATCGTGAAGCCGATGGCCGCGCAGCCCAGGCGCAAAGCATCGTCCACCGTGGCGGTGATGGCCTGCGTCTTGGGTTGGTTGGAGGGCAGGAGCGAGTTCGAGGAGTTCACCTTGAGGATCAGCGGGATCTGACCCGCGAAGGTGTCGGCCCCGGCTTCCATCGGCCCGAGCGGCGCGGCATAGGCCGAGAGCCCCGCATCAAGGGCGAGCTGGTAATGGTAGTGCGGGTCATAGGCCGCGGGGTTCACGGCGAAGCTGCGGGCGGGCCCGTGCTCGAACCCCTGGTCCACGGGAAGGATGATCATCTTGCCGGTCCCGGCCAGACGCCCCTGCATCAGCATGCGGACGAGGTTCGCCTTCACCCCGGGGTTTTCGCCCTCGTAGTTCCGGAGGATCGCTTGAACGGTCGGCGTGATGGTCATGGCATGGCCTCGCAATGATGTGCTGTCGGATGCGTAGGGCGGGGAGGGACCGGGTGCAATGGCGTGGCAGCGCTAACGGGCGGATCACCCCAGCGCCGCCACCCCCGGAAGCGTCTTTCCTTCCATCCATTCGAGGAACGCGCCCCCGGCGCTGGACACGTAGGTGAGGTCGCCCGCCACCCCCGTGTCGTTGAGCGCCGCGACCGTGTCGCCCCCGCCCGCCACCGAGACGAGGGAGCCCGCGCGGGTCAGGTCCGCGACCTTGCGCGCGACGCCGTGGGTGCCCGCGTCGAAGGGCCGGACCTCGAAGGCGCCAAGGGGGCCGTTCCAGATCAGGGTCTTGGCCTGACGGAGCACGGTGTCCACGTAGCTCACGGTCTGGGGACCCACGTCGAGGATCATCATGTCGTCGGGGCAGTCATGCGGGCCCACGAAGCTCTCGGTCGCGTCTTCCTTGAACTCCTTGGCGACGACGAGGTCGCGGGGCAGGACGATCTCGCAGCCCGTCTCCTTGGCGCGGGCGAGGATCGTGAGGGCGGTCTCCGCGAGGTCGGGTTCGTGGAGCGAATGGCCCACCGGATAGCCCTGGGCGTGGAGGAAGGTGTTGGCCATGGCCCCGCCAATGACGAGGTGGTCCACCTTGCCGACGAGGTTCTCCAGGAGGTCGAGCTTGGTCGAGACCTTGGCGCCGCCGACGATGGCCACGACCGGGCGCTGCGGGTTGCCGAGGGCGCGGTCGAGGGCAGACAACTCCTCGGCCATGAGGAGGCCCGCGCAGGAGAGCAGGAGACGGGCGAGCCCCTCGGTTGAGGCATGGGCGCGGTGGGCGGCGGAGAAGGCGTCGTTGCAGTAGACGTCGCCGAGACGGGCCATGGCGGCGGCGAAGGCGGGATCGTTCTTCTCCTCCTCCGCGTGGAAGCGGGTGTTCTCAAGGAGGAGGACGTCGCCATCCGTCATGGCCGCCACGGCGGCCTCGGCCTCCGGGCCCACGCAGTCGGGGGCGAAGGCCACGGGGCGGCCCAGGGCCTGCTCCAGCGCGGGAAGCACTTGGCGGAGCGACATGGAGGGGACGACCTGACCCTTGGGCCGGTCGAAGTGTGCGAGAAGGATCACACGCCCGCCCTGGGACGTGATCGCCTGCACCGTGGGCACGATACGGTCGATCCGCGTGGTGTCGGTGACCTGCCCGCCCTCCACGGGGACGTTGAGATCCACCCGCGTCAGCACGCGCTTGCCGCGCAGGTCCATCTGTTCGAGCGATCTCCAGGCCATCCATGCCTCCCTGTTCGTTGTGGGCCAGAGGTGGCCTCTCGGGGGCGTGAGGTCAACGGGCGGGATTGGCTTTGAGGCCCCGCGGGCCTAGATCACGCGCCAGCCAGAAGAAGGAGAGCCGCATGGCCGAGATCAGGGACCCGGAGAACACCATCATTGTCGAGCTCAAGGACGGGCCCGTCGTCATCGAGCTTCTGCCCGCCGTGGCGCCGAAGCACGCGGAGCGCATGAAGGAGCTGGCGCGCAAGGGCGCCTACGACAACGTCGTCTTCCACCGCGTGATCGAGGGCTTCATGGCCCAGACCGGCGACGTGGAGCATGGCCGCGCGGGCGGCAGCCTTGGGCGCGCTGGGACGGGCGGGTCGGATCTGCCGGACCTTCCGGCCGAGTTCTCCCGCGAGCCGCATGCCCGTGGCACGCTGGGCGCGGCGCGGTCGTCGAACCCGAACAGCGCCAATTCGCAGTTCTTCATCAACTTCAAGGACAACAGCTTCCTGAACGGGCAGTACACTGTCTATGGCCGCGTCGTGTCCGGCATGGAGCATGTTGACAAGATCGCGCGCGGCGAGCCACCCCAGAACCCCGACCGCATGATCTCCGTCCGCGTCGCGGCGGACGTTCAGGGGGGTGCGCAATGAGCCGTCTGGCCTTTCTGCTCGCCCTCGCGGGCACGCCCGCCTTCGCCACGGGCTTGGAGATCGACGTGGCCGGTGAGGCCAACGGGACCATCGTGATCGACCTCTTCGAGGACGTGGCGCCCCAGCATGTCGCCCGCATCACCGAGCTGGCCCAGGGCGACCAGTACGACAACGTGGTATTCCACCGGGTGATCGAGGGCTTCATGGCGCAGACCGGCGACGTGCAGTTCGGCAAGGAAGGCGGGGACCTCGCCATGGCGGGGACCGGCGGATCGGACCTGCCCGACCTTCCGGCCGAGTTCTCGGACCGGTCCTTCACGCGCGGCGTGGTGGGCATGGCGCGGTCGGCCGACCCCAACAGCGCCAACTCGCAGTTCTTCATCATGTTCGCCGACGCTCCCCACCTCGATGGCCAGTACACGGCCGTGGGCGAGGTGACGTCGGGACTTGAGGTGCTGGACGCAATCAAGCGCGGCACCGGCCAGAACGGTGAAGTGGCCGAGACGCCGGACCGCATCGTGGACGTGCGCGTCACCGAGTGACGGGCTGAAGACAGGGACGGGCGGGGCAGGACCCCGCCCGTTTCACGTTCCGCAGAAGGTCTGGACGACCTTTTCCTCCTCCTGGGGCGGCGTGCGGAGATGATCGAAGCGGGCGTCGGGCTCGAACGGGTCCGCAAGCGCGGCCCGAAGCTCCTCCAGCGGACCGAGGTCGCCCTCCACGGCGGCCTGGATCATCGCCTCGACCCGATGGTTGCGCGGGATGATCGCGGGATTGACCCTGCGCATCACGGCGCGGTCGGGCGACTTCGCCTCCCACTCCTGACGCCAGGCCTGGAACTCGGGCTGCGCGGCGAGGAGGTCGTGCACGTCGGTCCCCTCCGACAGGGCGCGGAAGGTCAGCGTGAAGTCGGCCCAGGTGGCTGCCATCTGATCCAGTAGGCGCGTCGCGAGCGGCTGGGCG
>CADCUU010000156.1 GCA_902805995.1 uncultured Rubellimicrobium sp. | reverse complement strand
ACACCCCCGCCGAACTGGCCCTCCTCGACGCCCCCCTGCCCAGCCCGCACCGCCCCTCGCGGCTCGCGGCCGCCGTCCGGCCGCGCCCCCAGGACATGCCCTTCGGCACCCGCCGCATCCGCGACCCGCGCCGAGAGGCCGAGATCGCCACCAGCTTCTCCCGCCGCCTGTCCTGGGAGGAGGACGGCTACGTCTTCCCCGACCACCCCCGCCCCAGCGTGCCCAAGCTCCTGCGCCCCTCCTACCCGGCCTGGGCGGCCGAGGACGATGCCGCCTCACTCGGGCCGCGTCGCCTCATCGAGCCCGGCCCATCCCGTGCGGTTGGACAGCAGCAGCGCCCAGGGCCGCAGGACGGGGACATGCGCCCCCAGCACCACGAGGGCCACGGTCACGGGCACCGCGAGGAGCGCCCCGGCAATCCCCCATGCCCAGCCCCAGAAGGCGAGCGCCACCAGCACGACAAGGGGCGACAGCGCCACGTTCTGCCCCTGCACGCGCGGCCCCACGATGTTGCCCATGACATTCTCGATCACGAGGATGCCAAGCCCCACGAACACCGCCGTCTGCACGTCGCGGGTCAGCAGCGTATAGGCCACGGGCAGCGTGCCCCCGATCAGCGACCCCACGGTCGGGATGAAGTTCAGCACAAAGATCAGAAGCGGCCACACCACCAGCAGCCCGATGCCCCAGATGCCCAGCCAGACGCCGTACAGCACCGCCGAGACGAGCCCCAGCCCCGCCTGGATCAGGAGGTAGGCGCGCATCTTCTGCGCGATGACCTCCGAGGACTCCTTGAGCCGCCAGTCGTCCGGCCAGGGCAGCGCGGCCACGACCTTGCGCCGCCAATCGCCGCTCTCCCCCAGGATGAGGAGCGTGAGGAACAGCACGAGCACAAGGCTCCCCAGCACCGCGAACGCGGAGTTGAGCGCCGCCGCCGCAGCCCCCCCTGCCGCGCCCAGCGCCCGCTGCCCCAGCTCCCGCACGGTCTGAAGAGCGGAGCCCGACAGGAGCCCATCGTCCGAAGCGGCCTCCTCGCCACCCCCGGCCCCCTCGCCCTGCGCGCCCTCGGCCCCGCCGCCACTCTCGCCACCCCCGGTCCCGCCACCGGTCGCATTGCTCTGCGCGTTTTCGCCAGCACCGCCCCCGGCACCTTCCCGCAAGGCCGGCCCCACATCGCTCCCGCCTTCTTCGGGATCGATGGCGCCAGAGGCCCCCGCCTCGGCCCCTTCGACGACCGCCCCCTGCCCCGCCTCGCCGTCCTCCGACTGCGCGCCCTGGATCATCTCCACGACTTCGCCGGGGCCCACGGGGATCTCGGCCACGATCTGCCGCGCGGCGAGGACGACCATCCCCACCAGAAGCGCCAGCACCAGAAGGACCGCCCCCATGGCCGCGACCACACCCATCCAGGAGAGTTTCGCAGGGAGCCGGGCCACCACCCAGTCCCGCACCGGCATCACGGCCAAGGCGATCAGGATCGCCGCCGTGAGGGGCATGAGGACCGGGGACAGCGACTTGACCGCCCAGCCCGTCAGCACGAGGGCCACCACCGCCAGGAGGACGAGCCTCAGGTCAGCCGACTCTACCGCCATCTTCTCCGCCGGGACGTGGGCCGTCTTCCCTGTCGGGCTGGTGGCCTGCTTCCCTGTCGGGACGGGGGCCCGCGCCGCCTCCCGCTCTCCGACCTGCCGCTCCATGCCATGCCCTTCCGCCGTGCCATCGCGGCTCAACAGGACGGGGGCTGGGCAGGTTCCCCAAGGGGAGCGGACGGCCTCCAGTGCGGGCCCTCAGCACGGCGCCACAACAGGACGGCCAGCGTTCCCGGTCCCCGCCACCGCCCACAGGGGCCCCCCGGCGCGACCGGGTCGCAACACCGCTTTCCTTTCGGACGCCCCTTGACTATATACGAGCCCGAGTTCCCCGACAGCGTGAACCGGCCCCCGAGGGGGCGCCCCCTGGCGGGGCCCCGGGGAAGATTTGACCAACGAGGTGTCTCGATGACCGACAAACCGCTCATGGCCCGCGCCACCGCCGTCTGGCTCGTGGACAACACGACGCTGAACTTCAAGCAGATCGGCGACTTCTGCGGGATGCACGAGCTGGAGGTCCAGGGCATCGCCGACGGCGAGGTCGCGCAGGGCGTGAAGGGCTTCGACCCCATCGCGAACAACCAGCTCACCCTCGAAGAGATCAAGAAGGCGGAGTCCGATCCCTTCCACCGCCTCAAGCTCAAGTTCAACAAGTCCGCCGTGGGCGAGGAAAAGCGCCGCGGCCCCCGCTACACGCCGCTGTCCAAGCGCCAGGACCGCCCCGCCGCGATCTACTGGCTCGTCAAGTTCCACCCGGAGCTTTCGGACGGCCAGATCGCCAAGCTCGTGGGCACCACCAAGCCCACGATCCAGACGATCCGCGAGCGGACCCACTGGAACATCCAGAACATCGACCCGGTCGATCCCGTCGCCCTGGGCCTTTGCCGCCAGTCGGAGCTCGACGCCGCGATCCAGAAGGCCAACGAGAAGCGCGCCCGCGAAGGCGGCGTGATGAGCGACGACGAGCGTCGCAAGCTCGTCTCCACGCAGGTCTCGCTCTCCATGACGACGGAGCCCCGGATGTCCCCCGGCGCCTCGGGACTGGAAGGCTTCTCGCTCGGCAACACCAACGTCCAGGCGGAGGAAGCGGTCGAGGAGGACGAGGCCGCCCTGCCCGACATCCACGACGCCGACAGCTTCTTCAACCTGCCCGACGCCGAGGATGAGGACGAGGACGAGGCCCGCCGCTGACGGGCCGGCGGGACGGGAGCCCAGTCAGAAGGGCTTCCACTCCGCCAGCAGCACCGCCCCGAACACGAGGGCGAGCACGATCCAGGGGAGGTTCCGCAGAAGCGCCGGGATCTCTCCGCCCGGCACGAGCCGCCTGATCTGCCCCAGAGCCACCCCGTGCAGCGCCGAGAGCGCCAGGACGAAGACGAGCTTCACATGGAGCCAGCCCTCGTCGAACCAGCCGCCCTGCACGGCGTTGGCGATCCCCAGAATCCAGGTCAGCACCAGCCCCGGCGTGGCGAGGCCGCGGAACGTGGCCTTCAGCCGATCGGTCACGTCCGCCTTGGGAGCATGGGGCGCGTAGCGGGACAGGATCGCGGGCACCGCGATCATCGGCGCGACCCACAGGACCATGGCCACGAGGTGCAGGGTGACGGTGAGGATGTAGATCATGGGGCGCTCCGATTCGTCCCCGATGGTCGGGGTTCCGCGCCACCATAGCCCGCTGCGGCGCGGGGTTCACGCCCTGCCCGTTCGGTCTCCGCCGGGCGGGTGCACCTTTCCAGCCGTCACCAGCCGGGCCGGGACATATCAGAGCGAACGGCGGGCCCGGAGGGCGGCGCCGATCGTGCCCTCGTCGAGGTAGTCGAGCTCTCCGCCCATGGGGACGCCCTGGGCCAAGGTCGTGACCGTTACCCCCTTGAGGTGGTCGGCGATGTAGTGGGCGGTCGTCTGGCCATCGACGGTGGCGCCGAGGGCGAGGATGACCTCGGTCACCTCCTCGTCCTTCACACGGCGGGAGAGCTGGGGGATGCGCAGCTCCTCCGGGCCCACGGAGTCGAGGGCGGAGAGAGTTCCGCCCAGGACGTGGTAGCGGCCCTTGAACGCGCCCGTGCGCTCCATGGCCCAGAGATCCTCGACATCCTCGACCACGCAGATCTGGCCGTTGCGGCGGCGCTCATCCTCGCAGACGGCGCACAGGTCGTGATGGCCGATATTGCCGCAGCTCACGCATTCCCGCGCAGTGGTGCCCACCTCGCGCATGGCGTCGGCCAGGGGCAGCAGCAGCGTCCCCCGCCGCTTGACGAGGTGCAGCACCGCGCGCCGGGCCGAGCGGGGCCCGAGGCCGGGGAGCCGCGCCATGAGCGCGATCAGGGCGTCGATGTCGGCGGGGGCGTCGGTCATGCGCCGCTCAGAAGGGGAGCTTCATGCCCGGCGGCAGGCCTAGACCTTCGGTCACCTTCTGCATTTCCTCGTTCATGCGGTCGGTGGCGCGGGCCTGCGCGTCCTTGACGGCGGCGAGGATCAGGTCCTCCACCATCTCGCGGTCCTCCTCGCGGAAGAGGGACGGGTCAATGGACAGCGCCTTGAGATCGCCCTTGGCGGTCGCCGTCGCCTTGACGAGGCCCGCGCCGGCCGACCCTTCCACGGTGATGGTGTCGAGCGAGGCCTGCATCTCGGCCATCTTGCCCTGCATCTCCTGGGCGGCCTTCATCATCTTGGCCATGTCGCCGAGGCCGCCGAGGCCCCCAAGTCCCTTAAGCATCGCGCGCCCTTTCGGTTGATCCCTCGGGAGATATTCACCCAAGGGGTGGGGGGCAAGGGTTTCACTCCTCGAAGGGGTCCCACTCGTCGGGAACCTCGGGGAGGGCCTCGGCCTCCGCGGCGGCGGCCTTCTCCTCGCGCGATTGGACCTTGAGCCTTGCGCCCGGGAAGCTTCGCAGCGCCGCCTGCACGAGGGGGTGGGCCAGGGCCTCGGCCTCCAGGGCGGAGGCCTGGGCGGCCTGGGCCTCTCGGATCGTGGGGGCGCCGCCTTCGGAGACGACGGAGACGGCCCAGCGGGTGCCAGTCCAGGCCTGGAGCCGCTGGCCGAGGCGCTGGGGCAGGTCGAGGGCGGCCATGGGGGCCAGCTCGAACTCGATCCGGCCGGGCTGATAGCGGGCGAGGCGGAGGCCGCTTTCCACCTCCAGCAGGAGGCCGATGTCGCGGCTGTCGCGGATGAGCTGCACCACGTCCTCGAACCGCGCGAAGCGGTCGAGGGGGTGCGGCGCGGGCGCGGCCATGGCGGAGGGGGCACCGCCGGAGCCTTGGAACGAGGCGTGGGCCGGAGCAGAGGCAGGGCCGGACATTTGGCCGGATACGGGGCCGGATCGCATCGCCTGGGGGACCGGGGCGCGCGGCGCGGGACCCTGCGCGCCTTGCCCCATGGCGGGGGTGCCCCGGGCGGACTGGAGCGTGCGGACCAGCTCCTCGGGAGAGGGGAGGTCGGCCACATGGGTCAGGCGGATCACCGCCATCTCGGCCGCCATCATGGCGTTGGGGGCGATGGACACCTCCTCTAGCGCCTTGAGGAGCATCTGCCAGAAGCGCGACAGCACCCGCATGGGGATCGCGGCAGCCATGGCCTGCCCGCGCGCGCGTTCGTCGGGAGAGAGCGTGGGATCGTCGGCCGCGCCGGGGGAGACCTTGAGGACGGAGACCCAATGCGCGATCTCCGCGAGGTCGCGCAGGACCATGATGGGGTCGGCGCCGTCGGCGTATTGCGCGGACAGCTCCTCCAGGGCGGACGCGGCCTCGCCCTTCAGGATCAGGTCGAAGAGGTCGAGCACCCGCCCCCGGTCCGCGAGGCCCAGCATGGAGCGGACCTGTTCGGCGGTGGCCGTGCCGCCCCCGGCGATGGCCTGATCGAGGAGCGAGGTCGCGTCGCGGGCGGCCGCCTCGGCGGCGCGGGCGATGAGCGCGAGCGCCCCATCCTCGATCCCCGCTCCTTCGGAGGTCGCGATCCTGCGCAGGAGCGCCATCATCACCTCGGGCTCGATCCGGCGGAGGTCGAAGCGCTGGCAGCGCGACAGGACCGTGACGGGGACCTTGCGGATCTCGGTGGTGGCGAAGATGAACTTCACATGCTCAGGCGGTTCCTCCAGCGTCTTGAGCAGCGCGTTGAACGCGTTGGTCGAGAGCATGTGCACTTCGTCGATGATGTAGACCTTGTAGCGCGCCTCGGCCGCCCGGTAGCGCACGCTATCGATGATCTCCCGGATGTCGCCCACGCCGGTGCGGGAGGCGGCGTCCATCTCCAGCACGTCGACGTGGCGGCCTTCGCTGATTGCGCGGCAGTGGACGCAGGTGCCACAAGGCTCGGTGGTGGGGCCGC
>CADCUU010000155.1 GCA_902805995.1 uncultured Rubellimicrobium sp. | reverse complement strand
ACTCGAGCTCGACGTCCTCGAACTCGAAGAACTTCTGGTACTGCTTGATGAGCGCGTTCTTCGGCGCCACGAGGATGTCGACCAGCGCCTCCCGGTCGAGGCTGGACACGGCGCCGATCACCGGCAGCCGGCCGATGAACTCGGGGATGAGACCGAACTTGAGGAGGTCCTCGGGCAGCACCTTGGTGAGGATGGCGCCGAGCTCCTTGTCGTCCGCCGGGCGGATGTCGGCGGCGAAGCCCACGCCCTTCTTGCCGGTCCGCCCCTCGATGATCTTCTCGATGCCGGCGAAGGCCCCACCGCAGACGAACAGGATGTTCGTCGTGTCGATCTGGATGAACTCCTGGTGGGGGTGCTTGCGGCCACCCTGGGGGGGCACGGAGGCGGTCGTCCCCTCGAGGATCTTCAGCAGCGCCTGCTGCACGCCCTCACCGGACACGTCTCGCGTGATCGACGGGTTCTCGCTCTTGCGGGCGATCTTGTCGATCTCGTCGATGTAGATGATGCCGGTCTCGGCCTTCTTCACGTCGTAGTCGGCGGCCTGGATGAGCTTGAGGAGGATGTTCTCCACGTCCTCGCCCACGTAGCCCGCCTCGGTCAGCGCCGTGGCGTCGGCGATGGCGAAGGGCACGTTGAGCATGCGGGCCAGGGTCTGGGCCAGCAGCGTCTTGCCGCACCCGGTGGGCCCGAGCAGGAGGATGTTGCTCTTCGCCAGCTCGACGTCGCCGTCGTGGGTGGCGCCGAACTGCACCCGGGCAGCTCGACCAGGCCCAGCTCGCTGGCCTCGGCCAGCTCCTCCTCGATGATCTCGTTGCAGAGGTCGATGCACTCGTCGCAGATGTAGACGCCGGGCCCGGCGATCAGCTTCTTGACCTGCTTCTGGCTCTTGCCGCAGAAGCTGCACTTGAGCAGGTCTCCCCCGCCCTCCCCGATCCGTGCCATGTCTTCCCCCCGGCTCCCGGTTCGCTACGACTTCGTCGCCGCGGCGTTCGCCGGCGCGCTCTCGCGGGCGGCGATGACCTCGTCGATGATGCCGTACTCCTTGGCCTCCGGCGCGGACAGGATGAAGTCGCGGTCGGTGTCCTTGTGGATCCGCT
>CADCUU010000154.1 GCA_902805995.1 uncultured Rubellimicrobium sp. | reverse complement strand
GGAAGTGCGGGCCTGCGCATTGGGGCAGGCTTCGGCGTCCTTGATGGGGGCGCATGCCGTTGGCTGCAGCGCCGCGGAGCTTAGCTCCGCTCGCGATGCTCTCGCCGCTTTCCTCGCCGGAGATCGCGACGACCCGGGCGAGTGGCCGGGGCTTGAGCTGTTGCGGGAGGCGCGGGCATTCCCCGCCCGGCACAAGTCGATCCTCCTCCCGTTCGAGGCGGTCGCAGAGGCGGTGGCCGAGGCCAAAGGCTGATGGAGAGCCAGGGGGCGGAAGCTGCGACGATGGTGCTGCGCGACGGGGTGATCATCCTCGGGGCGGCCCTGTTCTTCGTCACCCTGTTCCGCCGCTTCGGACTCGGCGCGACGCTGGGATATCTGGTCGCGGGCGCGTTGCTTGGCCCGGACGGCGTCGGACTTGCCGGAAGCGGCGAGAGCCTGCTTCACATCGCCGACTTCGGGATCGTGCTCCTGCTGTTCATCGTCGGGCTGGAACTCCACCCTAGCCGGCTCTGGCGCCTCAAGCGCGACATCTTCGGGTTCGGCATTTCGCAGGTGGTTCTGAGCGGGCTCGCAATCACCGCTCTGGTCTATGCCGCCACCGGCTTCACCCTCGCCACGTCATTGGCCATCGGCTTGCCGCTGGCGCTCTCCTCGACTGCGCAGGTGCTCCCGAGCCTGCGCTCCTCTGGCGACATCAATACTCCGGCGGGCGAGCGGGCCTTCTCAATCCTGCTTCTCCAGGACCTGTCGATCGTGCCGCTGATCACGATCATAGCCGCGATGTCGCGAGCGCCGCCCGATCCCTCCACTCCGCCGGGCTGGCAGCTTGGGCTCTACACCGTGGGGGCGATCGCCGGGCTGGTGCTCGCTGGGCGGTACATCGTCAATCCGCTCTTCCGCCTGATCGGGCGGGTCAGCGAGCGCGAGCTTTTCGTGGTTGCGGGGCTGTTCACCGTGCTTGCGAGCGCTGCAGTGATGGAGGCGCTTCACCTGTCGACCGCGCTCGGAGCATTCATCGCGGGCGTGATGCTGGCGGACTCTCCTTACCGGCACGAGCTTGAGACGGACATCGAGCCGTTCCGCTCGATCCTTCTCGGCCTGTT
>CADCUU010000153.1 GCA_902805995.1 uncultured Rubellimicrobium sp. | reverse complement strand
CGCCGCCAGTGCGGCAGCGCGAACGCGGGGAGAAAACATGGGCGTACCTCTCCAGACACAAGCCGCCCCCGACTGTCACCAGTATGGTTCCACCCGTTGAACGGTGGCTTAACGATCAGCTCAGCAGGAACACCGCAAGCGCACCGCCCGCAGCGCCGAGCGCCGCGAGCGCCACATCCTTGAAGCGGAGCCCGGGAAGGCCGACGACCTCGACCTGGGCCTGAGGCAAGGGTGGCGGCGCGGCGCCCGGCGCGGGGAAGTAGTGGTCGATGCGGTCGACCAGGTCGGGGAGCTTCTTGAAGGTCCGCACCCAGTGAATGAGCCGGTCGGCGGCATAGGCCTCGGGCCCGAGCTCGTCGCGGATCCATTCGCGCAGGAACGGCTCGGCGGTCTCCCACATGTTGATCTCGGGATCGAGAAAGGTGGCGACGCCTTCCTCCATCACCATGGTCTTCTGCAGCAGCAGCAGGTGCGGCTGGGTCGGCATCTCGAAATCGCGGGTGATGGTGAACAGGCCTTCCAGCATCCGCCCGACGCTGATCTCCTTGACCGCCAGGCCGCGGATCGGCTCGCCAACCGCGCGCAGGGCAGTGGTGAATTCGGCGATGTTGTGGTGGGCGGGGACGTACTGCGCCTCGAAGTGAATCTCGGCCACCCGCTCGTAATTACCGGTGATCAGTCCGTAGAGGATCTCCGCCAACCAGCGCCGCGCGCGGCGGTCGACCCGGCCCATGATGCCGAAGTCGATGGCGGCGATGCGGCCGTCGGGCAGGGCGAATAGATTGCCCTGGTGAAGGTCGGCATGGAAGAAGCCGTCGATCACCGCCTGGCGGAGAAAAGCGCGGACCAGGGTAGCGGCGAGCTGGGTAAGGTCGTGGCCGGCGGCGATGAGCTGGTCGCGCTTGCTGAGCTTGATCCCGTCGAGCCATTCCAGCGTCATCACCCGCCGGGCGCTGCGCCGCCAATCGATCTCGGGCACGTAGAAACCGGGCTCGGCGACCATGTTCTGCTTGAGTTCGGAGGCGGAGGCGGCCTCGCGGTTGAGATCGAGCTCGCGCCGGGTCCACTGGCGAAACTGGGCGATGACCGACTGCGGGCGCAGGCGC
>CADCUU010000152.1 GCA_902805995.1 uncultured Rubellimicrobium sp. | reverse complement strand
TGCCGCCTTGGGCGACCCGACGCGCCTCGCGCTGCTCGGGCGGCTCCACGAGGGCGAGGCGCTGTCGATCCGGGACCTGACGGAGGGCCTGCCGATCTCGCGGCAGGGAGTGACCAAGCACCTGCGGGTGCTGGAGGAGGCGGGCCTGCTCGCCTCCGAGCGCGCGAGCCGGGAGGTGCTGTTCCGCGGGCGGCCCGAGGGGCTGTCCGCGGCGCAGGCGCATCTGGAGCGGATCGCCGGGGCTTGGGACGACGCGCTGGCGCGGCTCAAGGCGCAGGCGGAGGGTTAAGCCCCCCGCACCGTGTCGATCATGATCTGTACGTTCTCGATGCTCGCATCGGGGGTGATGCCGTGGCCGAGGTTGAAGATGTGGGGGCCGTTCGCGAAGGCGCGGACGACGCGGCGGGTTTCCTCCACCAGGGCCGGGCCGCCGGTGACGAGGTGGCGGGAGGCGAGGTTGCCCTGCACGCAGCCGTCCCGCTGGACATGGGCGGCGGCCCATTCGGGCCCGACCCCGTCGTCGATCGCGACGCAGTCCGCGCCGGTCGCGGCGTGCGCCCCCTCGTAGCGGGTCCCGGCGCCGCGCGGGAAGGCGATCACGGGAAGGCCGGGGTGGCGGGCCTTGAGCGCCTCGGTGATCTGGCGGGCGGGGGCGAGGGAGTAGGCGTCGAAGTCAGGGCCTTCGAGCGAGCCGGCCCAGGAGTCGAAGATCTTGATGACCTCGGCCCCGGCCTGCACCTGCTGGGACAGGTATTCGATGGTCGCCTCGGTGATGCGGTGGAGGAGCGCCTCGAACAGCGGGCGGTTCGCGGACTTGAGCGCATGGGCGGGGCCCTGGTCGGGCGTGCCGCGCCCGGCGATCATGTAGGTCGCGACCGTCCAGGGCGCGCCCGCGAAGCCGATGAGCGTCGTGTCCCGGGGCAGTTCGCGCGACAGGATGCGCACGGTCTCGTAGATCGGGGACAGGGTGTCGTGGATCGTGTCCAAAGGCTTGAGGCGGGCGAGGTCGGCCTCGGTCGTCACGGTGGACAGGCGAGGGCCTTCGCCGGCCTCGAAGGCGAGGTGGAGGCCCAGGGCCTGGGGGATGAGCAGGATGTCGGCGAACAGGATCGCCGCGTCGAAGCCGAAGCGGCGGATCGGCTGGAGCGTGACCTCGGCCGCGAGGTCGGGGTTGTAGCAGAGCGACAGGAAGTCGCCCGCCCGTTCGCGCGTGGCGCGGTATTCGGCGAGGTAGCGGCCCGCCTGGCGCATCATCCAGATCGGCGGCACGGGAAGGGTCTCGCCCGCGAGGGCGCGCAGGAGGAGCTTGGTCATGGCGCCGGGGTGCGCCGCCGGGGCGGGGCTTGTCAAGCGTGGAGGGCTGGTGAGCGGGGCCGTGGGGGACGGTTGCTCCGCCGCGCGGGGCGGCGTATGTCGCGCGCATGTCCCAGATCCTCCGCATCGGCACCCGCGGCTCGCCGCTGGCCCTGGCCCAGGCGCACGAGACGCGCGATCGGCTCGTGGCCGCGACGGGCCAGTCCCCCGACCTGTTCGAGATCGTGGTGATCCGCGTCACCGGCGATGCGGTGCAGGATCGCCCGCTGTCCCAGATCGGGGGCAAGGGGCTCTTCACCAAGGAAATCGAGGAAGCGCTGCTGGCGGGCGACGTGGACATCGCCGTTCATTCCATGAAGGACATGCCCACCGAGCAGCCGGAAGGGCTGTCGCTCGACTGCTTCCTGCCACGAGAGGACCCGCGCGACGCGTTCGTGACCCTGTCGGACCATGCGGGGCTGGCGGACCTGCCCGAGGGGGCGGTGGTGGGGACGTCGTCGCTGCGCAGGCGCGCGCAACTGCTGGCGCGGCGTCCGGACCTCCGGGTCGTGGAGTTCCGGGGCAACGTGCAGACGCGGCTCTCCAAGCTCGCCCAAGGGGTGGCGGAGGCCACGTTCCTCGCGATGGCGGGGATGAACCGGCTGGGCTACAAGGACGTCCCCGCGCGGCCCATTCCGCCCGACGCGATGCTGCCCGCCATCGCCCAGGGAGCCATCGGGGTGGAGCGCCGTTCCGACGACCCCCGCGTGGCGGAGATGCTGGCGCTGATCCATGACCACGACACGGGCCTGAGGCTCGCGGCGGAGCGGGGGTTCCTGCGGCAACTCGACGGGTCGTGCCAGACGCCCATCGCGGGGCTCGCGGAGTTGGACGGCGACCGGCTGCGGCTGCGGGGCGAGATCCTGCGCCCGGACGGGAGCCTTGTGCTGGCCGACGAGGCGAGCGGCGCGGCGGGCGAGGGGGTGGAGCTGGGGCGCGCCATGGCGGCGCGGCTCCTTCAGGAGGCGGGGCCGGGCTTCTTCGGCTGAGGGGCGTCGAGGCGCAGGATCGTCCCCATGGCGAGGAGGATCGCGCCTGCGCCCAGGAGCGACACTGTCGCGTAGCCCTGCGCCCAGGCGCCCAGGCCGAAGATCGCGGTGGTGAGCCCTTCGGCCGCGACGCGCTGCACGGCGATGAGGGAGCCGCCCGCGCCTGGACGCTCGGCCAGGAGGTCCTGGAGATAGGCGATGGCCAGCGGGTAGATCAGGCCCCCGCCGAAGCCCGCGGGCAGGATCAGGAGCCAGAGCCACGCCGTGTCCGCGAGGAAGGGCAGCAGCGCCAAGAAGAACGCGTAAAGCCCGACCCCCGTCGCGATCAGGAGAAGGCGGGGCAGGCGCCCGATCAGGAGGCCCGCGGAGAGCGTGCCTACGACCTCTACGGCGACGAAGAGGCCGAAGAACAGGCCCACATCGCCCGTGCCGCGCCCCACGGCGGCGAAGAGGAGCCCCAGGATGATCCCGACGATTGCGCCGCCGGAATGGACCGCGCCGACCAGCGCGACGCGCAGGATTACGGGGCCGGCCGACATCTCCCGCAGGGAGGCGCGGAAATCCAGGCCGGACTTGGTCTCCGCCCAAGGGGCGTGGGCATCGTGCGGCCAGGCGCGCCAGACGAGGAAGAGGTGAAGCGCCGCCACGACCGTGACCGCCGGGTAGAGCGCGAGGAGCGGCAGCCCCCGGTCGAAGGCCAGCCCCCAGAGCGGCAGGACGATCATGAACGGCACCGCGAACAGCGCCCGCAGCACCGCGAGGAGCCCGTCGCGCGTGGCGGGCGGGTAGGGCGCCGAGGCGAGGCGGCCCGCCGCGAAGAGCTGGCCGAAGATCGTGCCGCCGAGCGGGACCAGGACCACATGGGCGAGGAGGAAGGCCAGGGGCGCGCGGGTGAGCGCCACGAGAGCCGCGCCCGCGAGCGAGGCGGTCGCGGCGACAAGCGCCATCTGTCGGCGGCGTGGTCCCCGGTCGGTGGCGATGCCCATGACGATCGAGGCCGTGACGGCCACGGACATCGCCAGCAACAGCACCAGCGCATAGCCCGTGTCGCTCAGCCCGAAGACCTCCACCGCCAAGAGCGACTGGTGGACGCCCAAGGAGGAGGCGAAGGTCGCGAACAGGAGGAGGCCCGCCGCGACCATCCGGAGGGACGGGTCGCGCAGGATCAGCCCGGGAATGGTGCGCATCAGGGGAGGGGAATCGTCTTTCCGGGGTTGAGGAGGCCCAAGGGGTCGAGCGCGGCCTTGAGGCTGCGCATCACCTCAACCGCCGTGGGGTCCTTGTGGGTCCGCATGGAGGGAAGTTTCATCAGGCCGATCCCGTGCTCGGCCGAGAAGGAGCCGCCGAGCTCGACGGCCGCCGCGTCCACGGCGGCGCGGATGGCGTCCGACAGGGCGGGATCGTCGCGGGACGGATAGGCCGAGTAGTGGATGTTGCCGTCGCCCAGATGGGCCACGACGAAGTCCCCGGCCTGGGGATCGAGGGCGAGGACACGCGCACGGGCGGTCCCGAGGAACTCCTCCACGCGGTCGAGCGGCACGGCCACGTCGGTGTCCACGAAGGGGTGGCGGTTGTGGGTGATCTCGGCCGCGGCCTCGCGGCGGGCCCACATCTCCCGCCGCTGGGCGTCGGAGCGGGCCACGGTGGCGTCGAGGACGGTGCTGTCCTCCATGAGGCCCGCGAGGGTGTCCTCCAACTGCGCGACGACGGGGATCGTGCCGTCGGGGAGGGGGTCGGCGTCGCGGGGGGCGGTGGCCCCGACCTCCACCATGATGTTGTGGTCGTAGGGGGTGGCGAAGGGTTCGCGCGCGCCCCGGATCGTGGCGAGGTGGCCTTCGATGTAGCTGCGGGGCATGTATTCGAAGGCCTCTACTGCGCCGCCCGTGGCCTCACGCAGTTGCGCGAGCAGCCCCAGCGCGGCGCCGACGGAGGGCACGGCCACCATGGCGGTGGCATGGGCGCGGGGGCGGGGGACGAGCTTGAGAACGGCCGCAGTGATAATGCCCAAGCTGCCTTCGGCGCCTATGAAGAGGTGGCGGAGCGCGAGGCCGGAATTGTCCTTGTGCAGTTCGGACATGAGGTCGAGCACGCGGCCGTCGGCCAGAACCACCTCCAGCCCCAGGCAGAGGTCGCGGGTGGAGCCGTAGCGCAGGACGTTGGAGCCGCCCGCGTTGGTCGAGAGCGCCCCCCCGATCATGGCCGAGCCGCGCGCCCCGAAGGTGAGCGGGAAGTACAGGCCCTCGGCCTCGGCGGCCTCGTGCAGGCGGTCGAGCACGACGCCCGCCTCGGCCACGACGAGCCGGGGGCCGGGCTTGAGCGCGCGGATGCGGTTCATGCGGTCGAGCGACAGCACCAGCATCCCCGGCGCATGGGTGGCCCCGGTGAGGCCGGTGCGCCCCGACGCCGGCACGATGGGGCACCGCGCGGCATGGGCGAGAGCCATGACGCGGGACACCTCCTCGGTCGAGGCGGGGCGGACCACGGCTAGGGGCGCGCCGTGATAGGCCCCGGTCCAGTCGCGCGCCCAGGGGGCCGCATCGTCGCCCATCAGGAGATTGGCCTGGCCGACGATCACCGTGATGTCATTGAGAAGCTGCATGGCCTGCCCTCTGCCCTGTGCTCCTGCCGTCATGGCGGAAACCCCCGGCGACGGAAAGGGGGCGGGAGGGTCCGGGCGGGTCACTTTGCCGGTTGACGCCGCCTGCGGCCGCCCTTAAGTGACGGCCCCGTGGCGGAGTAGCTCAGTTGGTTAGAGCAGCGGAATCATAATCCGCGTGTCGGGGGTTCGAGTCCCTCCTCCGCTACCACACTAAGCCGTCGAATACATTGCAATAAAGAGGCACGAGCGTTGGCCTCATTGCTTCATGATGATGCTTTTCACTTGTCTGGGCTACGCCTGGGCTACAGAATGCGTCGGCTATAGCGCAGCGTGTGCAGCAACATTCCTGATCTTGGTGGTGGGCCGCAACATGCCTTCTTGGCAGCGGAGTGGCGCTGGTTGTGCGAGAGCTGAAAAGATGATCCAGCCGCTCGCCGTCGGTCACGTCAGTCGGACGGTCCTTCTTGAGAGCTGCCTCGGCTAGCTCGAGATCGTCGGTGGGGAGATGGGTGCCTTCCATCGCCAAGCAGTCCGCGCTTCGAGCCGCTGCAGCGGGCGGATCAGATCGTAAGGATCGACGAGCCGCCGACAGACGCCACGGCACCTGCCCATTGCCCCGTCGAAGACAAGAGCAGCTACCAAGGCCGATCTTCGGAAAGGAGGATTGGGTACGAAGGCCCAAGCGTCAATCACGGACGGAAGCAGGTGGCCCATGGGCGAGCCGTGGAACTCGTTATCGCTTCTGACTCTGGAAGCAACTCGCCTCAGGCGCTGAGGGGCGGCGCCCGTTGGGCTGGACGCCTGAGTACTCCGTAAGTCTATCAGGCCGCGCATACCGCTTAGAGTAGACCTCACGGATTTCCCGGGAGGTGAGGAGCAGAGTGACAAGCTTGCCGCCCAGCAACTCGTTGATCAGTGGACGCCGCTCGTCGGCACCGAGCTCTACGCCAAAACCGTCGGGCTCGTCGGCTTCGGCCGGATCGCGCGAGCCGTTGCACGCCGCCTGACCGGCTTCGACTGCCAGATCCTGGCCTACGATTCCGTCCTGA
>CADCUU010000151.1 GCA_902805995.1 uncultured Rubellimicrobium sp. | reverse complement strand
ATCATGCGCGAGGTGTAGGCCCCGGCCGGCCGGTCGGACTTGCCGATCCCGCGGTTGTCGAAGCGCAGCACGCGGAACCCGGCGTCCACCAGCGTGGGAATCTGGAAGCCCCAGGACTCGAGGTCGTCGGCGAGGCCGTTGATGAGGACGACGGTCTCACCCTCCGATCCTTCGTTGTCGATCGTGTAGTTCAGGGTCACTCCGTTGACGTTCGCGGTCGGCATCAGGGGCTCCTTGGGTGGGGGATGGCATGGAGGGCCGGGTTGGCGGCCAAGAGGGTGCGCGTGTAGTCGTGGCGGGGGCGGTCCATGACTTCGTCCACGCCGCCGGTCTCCACAAGGCGGCCCTGGAACATCACCGCCACCTCGTCGCTGACGTGCTTCACGACGCCCAGGTCGTGGGTGACGAAGACCGAGGCCACGCCGAGGTCCTGCCGCAGGTCCATGAACAGGTTCAGGATCTGCGCCTGCACGCTCACGTCGAGCGCGCTCACCGGCTCGTCCGCGACGATGAGCTCGGGTCCGCTTGCCAGTGCGGCCGCGATGGCCACCCGCTGCCGTTGCCCGCCCGAGAGCCGCGTCGGGCGCCGGTCGGCCAGGGCGGGGTCGAGGCCCACACGATCAAAGAGGTCCAGCACACGCCGGTCACGGTCGGCGGGCGTGCCAATGCGGAAACAGTCGAGCGCCTCGCGCACGCTGCGTCCCACCGTCCAGCGCGGATCGAGGCTGCCCCAAGGGTCCTGGAAAACCGGCTGGACCCGGCGCCGGAACTCAAAGAGCGCCCTGCCGCGAAGCGAGATCACGTCCGTACCGTCGAAGGTCACGGACCCCGCATCGGGCGTAGTGAGCCCTAAGATGCAGCGGCCGAGCGTGCTCTTGCCGCTCCCCGACTCGCCTACCAACCCCAGCGTCCGTCCCCGCTCTAGGGACAGCGACACGCCATCGAGCGCCACGACGCGCCGCCTCGCCCAGGGCGGGCCGCCGAGGCCGAAGGCTTTGCGCAAGCCCTCGACGCGCAGGAGGTCAGCCATCCGCGGCCTCCGCGCCCAGTTTTTCCACGCTCCATTCAGGCGGGATGACTGGCAGGCGGCTTCCACGCGGCGCGGTCGCCGGGTTCGCGGCGAGGAGCGCGCGCGTATAAGGATGCGTGGGTCGCGCGAAGAGGTCGGCCCCCGTGGCCACCTCCAGGAGCCGCCCGCCCCGCATCACCCCCACTCGGTCGCAGACCTGTGCCACCACGCCTAGGTCGTGCGTGATGAGCAGCACCGTCGTCCCATGGTCGCGCCGCAGCCGGTCGATGAGCTGGAGCACCTGCGCCTGGATCGTCACGTCGAGCGCCGTCGTCGGCTCGTCCGCGATGAGGAGGCGCGGCTCGTTGGCCAGCGCCGCCGCGATCACGATCCGTTGCCGCATCCCGCCCGAGAAGCGGTGCGGCGCATCGCGGAAGCGGCGAGAGGCGTCGGGGATGCCGACCTCGGCCATCAGCTCCACCGCGCGCCGCTCGGCCTCGTGGCGGCCTACGGGCCGATGGGCGCGGATCGTCTCGGCGATCTGGTCGCCCACAGGCCAGGTCGGGTCCAGGCTCGCCGAGGCGTCTTGGAAGATCATCGCCGCCCCGTTGCCCCGGATCTTGCGCAGCTCCTCCTCAGGCAGCCCCAGCACCTCGCGCCCGTCCAGGCGGATGCTGCCCGTGACCGAGGTCGACCCGGGCAGGAGCCCTAGCACCGCGTTGGCGAGCGTGCTCTTGCCGCTCCCGCTCTCGCCCACGAGGCCGAACATTTCGCCCGCCCGCAGATCGAGCGTCACCCCCTCCGTGGCCGGGCGGCCTTGCCCGGCGAAGCGGACGGTCACGTCCGAGACGGAGAGCGGCCCGCTCATTCCGCCACCCCCTCGGGGTCGAAGGTCTGCCGCAGCCCTTCGCCCAACGCCGTGAAGGCCAGCACGGCGACCACGATGGCGAGGCCGGGAAAGACCTCGACCCAGGGCGCGATGGTCAGCACGTCGCGCCCCTCTGCCAGCATGCTTCCGAGCGACGGAGTCGGCGGCTGAACCCCCAGGCCCAGGAAGCTCAGCCCTGCCTCGAGCTGGAGCGCGAAGCCCGCCAGGATCGAGGCCTGCACAATCACCGGCCCCAGAGCGTTGGGCAGGATATGGGTCAAAAGGATGCGGAGGTGGGTCGCTCCCCGGGCGCGGGCCCCCAGGACATAGTCGTTGCGGGTGACGACCAGCGCGCTCGTCCGCATGACCCGGGCTAGGATCGGCAGGTAGATGACCGCAATGGCCAGCGCGGCGACAACGCTGCCCGGCCCCAAGATCGCGATAAAGGTGATGGCGAGCAGCATCGCTGGCAGCACGAGGATCATGTCGAGCCCGCGCGAGACGACGCTATCCACCCAACGCCCGAAGTAGCCTGCCAGCAGTCCCAGCGGCACTGCGACGAGGAGCGATAGGAGCACCGCCGAGATCGAGACGAGAAGGCTCGCGCGAAGCGCGTGGAGGACCCGGCTCAGCACGTCGCGCCCCATGATGTCCGACCCGAAGGGATGCGCGGGCGAGGGCGGCCCCATGACCCCCATCACGTCCATCTCCTCGGGGTCCCAAGGCGCGAGCCAAGGCGCGGCGATGGCGGCCGCCCCCAGCAGCAGGAGAACAAGGAGTCCCAGGAGGATCAGCCGCCCGGGCCGCCGGCGCGGGGCCCGTTCGGGCGGGGCGGGGAGGCCAAGGCTCGTCATGTGGACACCGCGTCCGCCACGCGCGGATCGAGCCAGCCGACGATCAGGTCGGTCACGAGCGACACCAGGATGAAGATCGTGGCGATGGCCAGGACGCCCGCCTGCACCACCGGATAGTTCCGCTGGGTGATCCCCGTGACGATCAGCTTGCCTACACCCGGCAGACCGAAGAGCTGCTCGATTACGATTGCCCCGCCCAGCAGCACGCCCACCTGGATGCCGATCACCGTCACGATGGACGGGCCGGCGTTCCGCAGCGCGTGGCCATAGACGATGCGACGCGGGCTCAGCCCCTTGGCGCGCAGGAAGGTCACGAAGGGCCGGCCCAGCACCGACTCGACCGCGCTCCGCGTCGTCCGCAGGATGTAGGCCGCCTCGCCCACGGCCAGGGTGAGGACCGGCAGTGCCATGTAACGCAGGTTCCCCAGCGGGTCCTCCGAGAAGGCGACGTGACCTGAGGGCGGCAGCCAGGCCAGCAGCCCCGCGAAGAGGATCACCAGCATGATCCCGAGCCAGAAGTCCGGCACACTCACCCCGAAAACCACGAAGCCTTCCGAGAGCCGCCGCGTCCAGCGTCCCCCCGTTGCGGCCCGGACGCCCAGCGGCACGCCGACAAGGACGGCCAGCAACATCGACAGGCCCGCCAGCTCGAAGGTCACGGGCAGGCGCTGGGCCAGCAGCTCCGACATCGGCGCATGGCTCACCAGGTCGGTCCCGAGGTCACCCCGCACCACGCCCGAGGCCCAGGTCGCGTATTGGTCGAGCAGCGGCCGGTCGAGGCCGAGCTGATGGCGCGTCTCCTCTACCAGGGCGTCGGTGGCGCGAAAGCCCAGCATGGTCCGCACTGGATCGCCTGGCACGAGGTGAATGATGAGGAAGACCAGCACGCTCATCGCGAACAGCACGGGGATGGTGACCAGCAGCCGCCGCAGCGCGAAGGCTAGGGTCCGGCTCATCACACGCCTCCCGCGCCCTGCGCCCGCTCCGCGAGATCCCGTATCAGGGTCTCCGACAGGGTGAAGTGGACGGCGGCGATCTGGGCCGCGTCCTCGGCCCGCCCCTCGGCCACGGCGGCCACGAGGTCCTGATGCTGCCGGATCGCCGTGCGCCGCACCTCGTCCGTGTAGGGCTCCGCCCCGAGGTTGAGGCTGATGCGCGTACGCAGGTCCACCGAGGTCTGGACGAGGATGCGGTTGTGGGTGGCTTGCGCGACGGCGAGGTGAAGCCGCGCGTCCGCCCGCCGCGAGGCGTCGTGGTCCGGCGCCTCGAGGTAGTCCTGGAGGGCGACCCGTATCGGCTCGAGGTCGGCCTCGGTGCGCCGCTCGGCCGCGGTGCGGGCGATCAGCGGCTCGAACAGCGTGCGGGCGTCGAAGATCTCCTCGAACTCGTCCCAGCGATCCACGAGTTGTCGTCGCACGTGCTCGGCGGACCGGGGTCCCCAGTCCGAGCGGACGAAGGTTCCGCCCATCCGGCCCCGGCGCACCTCCAAGTAGCCGTCCTCGCTCAGTTGCCGCAGGGCCTCGCGGACGGAGGTACGCGACACTCGCAGCATCGCCGCGAGTTCGCGCTCGGGGGGAAGCTGCTGTCCGGGGACGTAGAGCCCGAGCGCGAAGGCGGTCACAAGACGGTCTACCACGTCGTCGGCGACGCGCCGACTAACGATGGGCGCCTCCCAGGGCGCGAAGGCACGTTCTGGCCGGCTCATACGGGGTCCTCCCCGAAGCGGCGCAGGAGGAAGCGGGCGAGGGTTCTGGCGGCGGCGGGGATGCTGGCGATCTCAACTGCCTCGTCGATGCCGTGGAGGTTGCGGCCTCGCGGGCCGAAGCAGACAGCTGGAATGCCGGCATCGAGGTACAGGCGCGCGTCCGTGGTGGTGCCGAGTAGGAAGCGGTCGGGGACAGTGCCGTGCGCTTCGCAGTGGGCAGCCGCGAGGTCGCGCAGAAGGACTGCCCTGTCGTTGAGCCGGTAGCCTCGGGCGCGCAGGCCGGTGAGTCGCACGCGCGGCGCGGCGGCGAAGCCGGGCTCTTCGGCGGCGGCCTGGGTGACGGCTGCGCGCAGGCGCGCCTCGGCCTCGTCGGGCGTCCAGGCGCGCGGGAACCCTACGCGGAGGTCAAGGACGGCGGTGGCGGGGCTCGAGGAAGTCCAGTCACCCGATCTGATGCGGCCGAGGTTCAGGGCATAGGGCTGGGCCAAACCAGGTAGGTCGGGCTCGGGGTGGGCCGCAGCGATGCCAGCGGCCCAGTGGTGCAGCGCGGAGACGAGGCGCAGGCCCATCTGGGCGGCGTTGGCTTTTCCCTCGGAGGTGTGGGCGTGGCCGGACTGAGCCACGACCGTCACCTCGGCCCAGAGGACACCGATCCCGCCGGTAAGGAGGCCGAGGTCAGTGGATTCGAGAACCACGACCTCAGGTGCGGTAATACCGTCCTGCAACAAGGATTGGAGGGTGCCGTTGCCGGTGCACTCCTCCTCGACCACGGCCAGGAAGCCGAGCCTTTGACGCGCGAAGAGGTCGGGCGCGGTCCGGCGGAGGGCGCGCAGGGCTAGAAGACCCACCGCAAAGCCGGATTTCATGTCGGCCGCGCCCCGGCCATAAAGCCAGCCGTCGCGCCGCTCGGGCGAAAACGGCGGTGACGTCCAGAGCTCAGGTGCGTCGGCGGGGACGATGTCCATGTGGCCGTTCAGCAGGAGGTGTAGAGGGCCATCACCAGGAGTGCTGACCAGCACTTGGAAGCGCGGCATTGCGCTGGGATCAAGATCGGGCGCGACGCCGGCACAGGGGTGGGCAGGGCTGCCGGCTGGGAAGGGTAGGCGGCGGACGGTGAGGCCAGTGGAGCGCGCCTCTTCTTCGAAGACCTCCAGCGCCGCCTGCTCTTCCCCGACTAGGCTCGGTGCGGCGATGAGGCGTTCGAGCACCCGGAGGGCGCCTTCGGTCTCAGCGTCGATGGCCTCGTCCAAGGAGCTTCGCATGGCTTCGCCGAATTGGTTTATGGACTAGACATTAGACCAAATGAAGCCGTCTGTCTACTTGGCTTTCCCGTCTCGGACTTTGCTACGGTGCGAAGCTTCTCGGTCGCAGAACAGGGGGGCGCTGCTAAGTTGCGGAGAGAAACTGGGCGTGGCTGAACCGCGTCCGCCGCCTCGCTGTTGCGCTCTCAAACGAGTTCATCTCGTATGCTGATCGTATCCTGCTCCAAGACAAACCTCGCAGTTCGCCAGAGTCCAAATCCTGCCCCCGCAACCAGATTCGAACCCTCGTCACAGTTCGTGTTGA
>CADCUU010000150.1 GCA_902805995.1 uncultured Rubellimicrobium sp. | reverse complement strand
CTATGGAAAGAAAGCTAGCCCGACGAAGGCAAGGGAAACGCCACGTCGCCCCGTCGTGACCTCGCGACACAATTATGACGAGGGGCGACATTTCCATCGCCTGCCAAATCCCTACGCTTGCCGCGGCTCCCGGGACTGGAGCCCGCGCCCCGCAGTCCCTATCTCGTCGCCATGGACCAGCCCCTCGAAACCCGCGACGCCCTTCCTGACGCCCTGCGCGTGCTCCTGCGCGACTACCCGCGCGAAGGGTGGCAGCGCGACCCGAACTTCCACGGCCTCGCCTCCATGTGGCTCGACCGGCACCTGTCGTTCCGCCGCCTCCTGGGCCTCATGCGCACGGATGCCGAGGCGCTCCTCGACCGCCGCCTCGACCCCCAGGCCTGGGCCCCGCGCCTGTCGCGCCTCGGCGGCCACTTCGTGAGCGATCTCCACGGCCACCACCATATCGAGGACGACCACTACTTCCCGCTCCTCGTGCAGCGCGACGCCCGCCTCGTGCAGGGTTTCGACATCCTCGACCGCGACCATAAGGCGCTCGACGGCCACCTCAACGCCTTCGTGGAGGACGCCAACGCCGCCCTCCGCGCCCTGGAGGACGAGGCCGCGCTCCGCACCGGGGCCGGGCGCTTCCACGCGGGCCTCCTCCGGCTCGAAGGGTTCCTCGACCGCCACCTGACGGACGAGGAGGAGCTGATCGTCCCCGTGATCCTCCGCGACGGCGAAGGCGCGCTCGGCCACTGACCCCGGGACGCGGCTTGCGCTAGGCTCGCGCCCGAACTTCCCCCGAAGGGACCGCCCGCCGCCATGACCGACCTGTCCGCCTTCCTCGTGGGGCTCGATCTCCTCGGCACCTTCGTCTTCGGCCTGTCCGGGGGCCTCCTCGCGGTGCGGCGGGGGCTCGACCTCGTGGGGGTGCTCGCGCTTGCCACCGCCGCCGCCCTCGCCGGGGGGATGCTGCGCGACGTGCTCCTGGGCGCCACGCCCCCCGCCGCGCTCGCGCAGGGGCGCTACCTGCTGACGGCCTTCGCGGCGGGCATGACGGCCTTCCTCGCCGGCCCGCTGATCGACCGCCTGGGCAAGCCCGTGCTGGTCCTCGACGCGCTGGGCCTGGGTCTCTTCGCCGTCACCGGCTGCCGCAAGGCGCTCGAACACGGGCTCGACCCCATAGCGGCCCTTCTCCTCGGCGTGCTGACCGCCGTGGGCGGCGGCGCGCTCCGCGACCTCCTCGTGGCCGAGGTCCCCCGCGTCCTGCGCGAGGAGATCTACGCCCTGGCCGCCCTCCTCGGCGCCGCCGTGGTCGTGGGCGCCGACGCTCTGGCCCTCCCCCTCGGCCCCGCCGCCCTGCTGGGCGTCCTCGCCGCCTTCACCCTGCGCCTCCTCAGCGTCGCCCGCGGCTGGAGCGCGCCGCGCTCCCCCTGGTCCCGCCGATGATCGACAAGCTGGAGATGTTCATCGCCCTCGCCTCCGCCCGCCATTTCGGCCGTGCGGCCGAGGCGCTGGGCGTGGCGCAACCCACCCTCTCCGCCGCGATCCGGCAACTGGAGGAATCGCTCGGCGTCCTCCTCGTCCGCCGCGGCTCCCGCTACGAGGGCCTGACGCCCGAGGGCGAGCGCGTCCTCACCTGGGCCCGCCGCATCGTCGCCGACGCCCGCGCGATGCGAGAGGAGGTGCGCGCCGCCCGCACGGGCCTCTCCGGCACGCTCCGCATCAGCGTCATCCCGACCGCCCTCGCCGCCGCCTCCCGCCTCACCGCCGCCTTCGCCGAGGCTCACCCGGAGGTGCGCCTCTCCGTCCTGTCCTCCACCTCCATCGCCATCCTCGACGACCTCGACGGCCTGCGCATCGACGCGGGCATCTCCTACCTCGACAACGAGCCCCTGGGCACCAAGACCACCGTCTCCCTCTACGAGGAGCGCTACGCCCTCGTCCTGCGCGACGACCACCTTCTCGCCGCGCGCGACCGCCTCCCCTGGTCCGAGCTCGCGGGCCTCAACCTCTGCCTCCTGACCCCCGACATGCAGAACCGCCGCATCATCGGCGGGCTCTTGGGCCAGGCCGGCGTTGCCGTCGCCCCCCGGATCGAGACGAACTCCACCATCGTCCTCATCGCCCATGTCCTTGCGGGCGGCTGGGCCACGATCCTGCCCCTGGGCGCGGCGGAGCTGTTCCTCCGCGAAGGCCCCCTCCGCGCCGTCCCGCTCGACGACCCCGACGCCCGCCACCGCGTGGGCCTCATCGCCCCCGCCCGCGAACCACAGACCCCCCTCGTCTCCGCCCTCCTGTCGGAGGCGAAACGGATCAGCCTGATAGAGAACTCCTATCGACCAACGACAAGTCGGTCTTGATTTCGCGTGAAACGCAAGCGACACGGGACTGTCGCATCCGGGGGCCCCATGCTCGACCACGCCGATTTCAACGACCGCCTGCGCGAGATCATCGCCGATCACATCGCGCTTGAAGGGCCGCTGCTGCCGATCCTCCATGCCGTCCAGCATGAATGGGGCCACATCCCCGAACCCGCCGTCCCCGCCATCGCGCAGGCCCTGAACCTGGGCCGGGCCGAGGTGCACGGCGTCGTCTCCTTCTATCACGACTTCCGCGCCACCCCCGCGGGCCAGACCGTGGTCAAGGTCTGCGCCGCCGAGGCCTGCCAGGCCCAGGGCGGGCGCGATCTCGTGGCCGCGACCCTCAAGGCCTTCGGCCTCTCGACTTACGGCACCACCCCTGACGGCAAGGTGACCGTGGAACCTATCTATTGCCTGGGCCTCTGCGCCTGCGGCCCCGCCGCGATGGTGGACGGCCAGCTTCTGGGCCGCGCCACGCCCGCCATGCTCAAGGAGGCCGCGAAATGAAGGTCTCCATCCGTCGCCACGCCCGGAGGGCAATGCATTGAAGATCTACGTCCCCCGCGACGCCTCCGCCCGCGCCCTCGGCGCCGATGCCGTCGCCCGCGCCGTCGAAGCTGAGGCCAAGCGCCGCGGCATCCCCCTCCAGCTTGTCCGCAACGGCTCCCGGGGCGCCACCTTCCTTGAGCCGCTCCTGGAGATCGAGACTCAGTCCGGCCGCACCGCCTTCGGCCCCATGACCCCCGCCGATGTCCCCGCCTTGTTCGAGGACATCACCAGGCACCCCAAGGCGCTCGGCCCCGCGGAAGACCTCCCCTGGTTCGCCCGCCAGACCCGCCTGACCTTCGCCCGCGTGGGCGTCATCGACCCCCTGTCCCTCCAAGACTACGAGGCGCATGGCGGCCTCCAGGGCCTCCGCAACGCCCTCGCCATGTCCGGCGACGACCTCATCGACGCGCTCAAGCTCTCGGGCCTGCGCGGACGCGGCGGCGCGGGCTTCCCCACCGGCATCAAGTGGGACACCGTCCGCCTCGCCCACGCGGACCAGAAGTACATCGTCTGCAACGCCGACGAGGGCGATTCCGGCACCTTCGCCGACCGCATGCTGATGGAAGGCGACCCCTTCACCCTGATCGAGGGCATGGCCATCGCGGGCGTCACCACCGGCGCGACCAAGGGCTACGTCTACATCCGCTCCGAATACCCCGACGCGATCGAGGTCATGCAGGAAGCGGTCCGAATCGCCCGCCTCAACGGCCTCCTCGGCCCCAGCCTCCTCAACTCCGGCCCCGCCTTCGACATGGAGGTGCGCGTCGGCGCGGGCGCCTATGTCTGCGGCGAGGAAACCTCCCTCCTCAACTCGCTGGAGGGCAAGCGCGGCACCGTCCGGGCCAAGCCCCCCCTGCCCGCGCTCCAGGGCCTCTTCGGCAAGCCCACGGTCGTCAACAACGTCATCAGCCTCGCCACCGTCCCCTGGATCATGGCCAACGGCCACGAGGCCTACCGCGACTTCGGCCTCGGCCGGTCGCGCGGCACGATCCCTCTCCAGATCGCCGGCAACGTAAAGCAGGGCGGCCTGTTCGAGACCGCCTTCGGCACCTCCCTGGGCGAGATCGTCGAGGATATCGCGGGCGGCACCTATACGGGCCGTCCCGTCAAGGCCGTGCAGGTCGGCGGCCCCTTGGGCGCCTACTTCCCCGCCTCCAAGTTCGCCACCCCCTTCGGCTACGAGGAGTTCGACGGCCAGGGCGGCCTCATCGGCCATGCGGGCATCGTCGTCTTCGACGACAGCGTGGACATGCTGGAACAGGCCCGCTTCGCCATGGAGTTCTGCGCCGTCGAATCCTGCGGCAAGTGCACCCCCTGCCGCATCGGCGCGGTCCGGGGCGTGGAGACCATCGACCGCATCGCGGGCGGCGACTCCTCCGCCCTCCCCCTCCTCGCGGATCTCTGCGACACGATGCGCGACGGCTCCCTCTGCGCCCTGGGCGGCTTCACCCCCTACCCGGTGATGTCCGCCGTGACGCACTTCCCCGACGATTTCGCCCGGATGCGCGAGGCCGCGGAATGACGGACAAGGTCAAGGGCCCGGCCTCCTACTTCCCCTCCATCGAGGCGAAGTACGGCCAGCCCGTCGCCCACTGGCTCGGCCTAATCGAGGGGCAGGACGGCAGGACCCACATGCAGCTCGTCTCCTGGCTCAAGGCCGATCACGGGATGGGCCACGGCCATGCCAACGCCCTCGTGGCCCACGCCCTCGCCACCCGAAAGGGAACGGCATGAGAACCTTTGACGATCCCAAGGGTTTCCGAAGGGGGTCACGCAACGCGCGTTGGCCTAACACCTTCTTAACCTGCCTCTGCGACCATCCCTTTCACCGACCCGCATTTCACTCGGAGAGCCTGCCATGAAGGATTTCATCATCCCCGGCCATGACGGCGCCCCCGCCTTCAGCGACCGCGACTACGGCACGCCCGCCCGTGTCTCCCAGAAGATGGTCACCCTCACCATCGACGGCTTCCCCGTCTCGGTGCCCGAAGGCACGTCCGTCATGCGCGCCTCGAACACGGCGGGCATCTCCATCCCCAAGCTCTGCGCCACCGACAACATGGAGGCCTGGGGCTCCTGCCGCCTCTGCGCCGTGGAGATCGAGGGACGGCGCGGCACCCCCGCCTCCTGCACGACCCCGGTTTCGGAGGGGATGGTCGTCCACACCCAGAGCGACAAGATCCGCAAGCTCCGCAAGGGGGTCATGGAGCTCTACATCTCCGACCACCCGCTCGACTGCCTGACCTGCGCCGCCAACGGCGACTGCGAGCTTCAGGACATGGCCGGCGCCGTGGGCCTGCGCGACGTCCGCTACGAGGCGCCCCAGGGCGCGCCCGGCCTCCACAACCACTTCCTCCGCAAGGACTCGTCCGGCGAGGCCAACCCCCAGTGGCTGCCCAAGGACGACTCGAACCCCTACTTCACCTACGACCCCTCCAAGTGCATCGTCTGCTCCCGCTGCGTCCGCGCCTGCGAGGAGGTCCAAGGGACTTTCGCCCTCACCATCGAGGGCCGGGGCTTCGACAGCCGCGTCTCCGCCGGCATGGGTGGTGACTCCTTCCTCAGCTCCGACTGCGTGTCCTGCGGCGCCTGCGTCCAGGCCTGCCCGACCGCGACCCTTCAGGAAAAGTCGGTCATCGAGATCGGGACTCCCGACCGCAAGGTCGTGACCACCTGCGCCTATTGCGGCGTCGGCTGCTCCTTCGAGGCGGAGATGCGCGGCGACACAGTGGTCCGCATGACGCCGTGGAAGCACGGCAAGGCCAACCGTGGCCACTCCTGCGTCAAGGGCCGCTTCGCTTGGGGCTATGCGACCCACACCGACCGCATCACCGAGCCGATGATCCGCGCCTCCATCAACGATCCGTGGGAGGTCGTTTCCTGGGAGGAGGCCATCACCTTCGCCGCGACCCGCCTGCGTGACATCCAGAAGCGCCACGGCGTCAAGGCCATCGGCGGCATCACCTCCTCGCGCTGCACCAACGAGGAGACCTACCTCGTCCAGAAGATGATCCGCGCGGTCTTCGGCAACAATAACACCGACACCTGCGCCCGCGTCTGCCACTCCCCCACCGGCTATGGGTTGGGGCGCGCCTTTGGCCCCTCCGCCGGCAC
>CADCUU010000149.1 GCA_902805995.1 uncultured Rubellimicrobium sp. | reverse complement strand
CCGACGAGGAACGCAGCTGGTGTTTCACGTGAAACATCGAGCGTAAGACCAGAAGGTTACCCCCAGACAGATCGGGCAAGGTCCAACTCGGACCTAGGCCCGGCTCGCCAGCAGCGCGCGCAGATCCACCACGGCCCCGAGCCGCGCGCAAAGCAGGTACAGCCCTCCGATCTTGCGCTGCACCCACAGTGTCTCGGCCGGGGGTACGCGCCAGCCCGAGCGGTCCAGTGCCAAGGCCGTGCCACGGTCACGTAGCCGGCCCAGCAGATCGCTCGCGCCAAAATCAAAGGGCGCATTGCCCAGCATTTCCCCGGCAGCTAGGTCGAACAACTCCAGGGCCTCGTCGCGCAGCCCCGGCGGTGTTTTCTCATCCAGAAGGCCGAACGCCCCGAGCGCCCCCTCGGCCCCCGCGCGATCGCGAGCCAGTGCGGCGCGCAGCACCCCCCGGTAAAGATCAGCCAAAGCGGGCGGTACCTCCCGCGTGGCGCCGAAGTCGAGGAGCACGATCCGGCGACCCTCCGCGTCCCAACGGAAATTGGCGAGGTTGGGGTCGGTCTGCATCCAGCCCCAATCGAACATCTCCCGCGCGGCGAGATCGAGAAGCCGCGAGGCCACCTCGTCGCGCATCTCCTGCGGAGCCGTAGCAAGCGTCTCCAGCGGCTCACCCCGCTCGAAGGACATGGCAAGGACCCGCGCCGTGGACAGGTCCGGGTAAAGCTCCGGGACCCGGAAACGCGCATCGCCTGCAAGAAGCCCCGCAAAGCGCGACAGATGCCGCGCCTCGGCCGCGTAGTCCGCCTCCTCGTGAAGCTGTCGCTTGGCCTCAAGGAGGAGGGGCGCCACATCGAGGTCGTCGGGCAGGAGACCGGACAGACGCAACAGGCCCGCCACGTTGTCCACGTCGCTGTCGATGCTGCGCGCGACTCCCGGATACTGGACCTTGATCGCAAGGTCCCGCCGGTCGCGCAGCCGAGCCCGGTGGACCTGCCCGATGGAGGCCGCAGCAATGGGCCGCGTGTCGAAATCGACGAACCGCCCCCGCCAGCCATGGCCCCATTCGGCATCCAGCACCTGACCCAACTGGCGCGGCGGCATGGGCGTCGCATCAGCCCGCAGGCGCGCCAAGATGTCCGACATTTCGGGCGGGAGAAGGTCCCCCGCGTCCATGGACAGGAGCTGCCCCATCTTCATGGCCGCGCCGCGCATCTCGGACAACCGGTCGGCCATGCGGCGCAGGTTCGCGGGCGTCAGCACGAGGTCCTGCAAGACCGGCCTTTCGCCCCGGGCCAGGGTCCGAACTCCTTGCGCCGCTGCACCGCCGGCGACCCCTGCCGCAAGCCCTCCCAGCCGCGCAAGTCGCGATAGACGGCCCGAGGGAACGGGGCGGCCTTTTGGCAGTATACCAGGTGGTTTCATTGGCAGGACCCCTGAACGGGCGAGGCTCGGTTAGTTTCCGCCGAACCTAGCGGACCGTAAGCCTCGGACCACCCACCCCGGCGAGTGGGGTTGCCTTTCGGCGCCCGCTGGTGTTCCTTTTCCGTTCATGCGGACCTCGGCCAGACTCCGGCCCTGGACAGGTCCGGGGGAGTGGTGCGTGGCGTTCCGTTTCATCCACACGGCCGACTGGCAGGTCGGCAAGCCCTTCGGCAATGTCGCAGGCGACTCCGGGGCCGAGTTGCGGACCCAGCGGATCAGGACGGTGCAGCGCATCGCCGAACTCGCCGCCGAGCGGCAGGTGGACGCGGTCCTCGTCGCGGGCGACGCCTTCGACAGCAACGAGGTGTCCGAGCGCACGATCCTGCGCACCGTCGAGGCGCTGAAACCGTTCGGCGGTACCTGGGTCTTCCTGCCCGGCAATCATGACGCCGCGCTCGCCCATAGCGTCTGGACAAGGGCGCGCAACATGGGCCTGCCCCCCAACATCGTGATCGCCGACCGGCCGGAGCCCCTGACACTATGCGATGGGCGCGCCACGATCCTGCCCGCACCGCTCCGCCGCCGACGCGAGGTCACGGACCAGACCGACTGGTTCGACGCCGCCACCTCGCCCGACGGAAGCTGCCGGATCGGCCTAGCCCATGGCAGCGTCGCGAACCGCCTGCCCGGCAAGGGGGACGCTGCGAACGAGATCCGCGACGACAGGGCGGAACGGGCGCGGCTTTGCTATCTCGCGCTCGGCGACTGGCACGGGGCGCTGCGGATCGCGCCGCGCACTTGGTACGCCGGGGCGCCTGAGCCCGACCGCCACAAAGCCAACCAGTCCGGCCATGTCCATGTCGTGGACATCGACGCCCCCGGAGCGCCGGAACGGATCGCTACCATGGCCGTAGGGCACTACGCCTGGGTGCAGCTCGAGATCGAACTTCTGGGCCGCTGCGACAAGGCGCTGGAAGCCCTCGAAGGCATCGCTCAAGACCACCGCACCTGCGTGGTCTCGCTTCATCTGAAAGGCAGCCTCAGCCTCGCCGAGCGGCACCGGCTGGAGGCGGAACTGGCGCGATGGGAGGCGAGGGTGCACCACTTGGAGGTGGACATGGCCGCGCTCCTCGATGACCCCACGCCCGATGACCTCGACGCACTCGATACCTCCGGCTTCGTGCGGTTGGCGGTGGAGCGGCTCAAGGCGCGGGCCCAAGACCTGGCCGATCCGGAGTGCGAGTCCGCTCGCACGGCGCTGCGAATGGTGTATCTCGACCATTTGCGCATCGCAGGCTGGCAGGGGAGCTGAACGTATGCAGCTTCGCCGAATCGAGGTGCGGGACTTCCGCAAGCTGCGTCATGTAGTCGTGGCCGACCTTCAGGACGGGCTCAACGTCGTCGTGGGCGATAACGAGGCAGGCAAGTCCACGCTGCTCGCGGCCCTGCGCACGGGGCTCTTTGAACGCCACCGCATCGGGGGCGAAGTCGCGCAACGGATGCTCCCCTTCGGCGAACAGGTCCGGCCCGAGATCACGCTGGAGTTCGAGCTGGAGGGGCGGCCCTGGCGGCTCTTCAAAGCCTTCTGCCAGCGGCCCGAGGCGCTCCTCGAAGGTCCTGGCGAACGCATCACCGGCGACGGAGTGGAAGAACGGCTGGCCGAACTCCTGGGCTTCACCCCACCCGGCCGCGGCGGCTCCAAACCCGAGGAGCATCAGGGCGCGCATGGCCTCCTCTGGGTGGAGCAGGGCGTGGCGCATCGATCCCTGGGCGTGGGCGCAGGCCGCGAAAGCCTCGCCGCGGCGTTGGAGACCGAGGTCGGGCAGGTCCTGGGGGGCGAGCGGGGTCGGATGCTCCTGTCCCAGGCCGAGGACCGGCGGCTCGGCTTCTGGACGCGCACCGATCGTCCGCGCGGCGTCTGGAAAGCGTTGGCCGAGGAGGCCGAAGCCCTTGCCGCAGAAACAGCCGAGTTAGAGCGGCGGCTCGCGGCCCAAGACGGCCGGGTGTCTGAACTCGCGCGGCTCGAAGAGGCCTTGGCGCGGCACGAGCGGGAGGCAACGCTGGCCGGGGCCGAACACGACCACACGGTGGCACGAGAAGAGATGGCCCGGACGGACCAGCTTGACGCCGCGCTTCGCGAAGCCGGGCGGGCTCTCGCTCTGGCCTTGGCTCAACGGGACGCCGCGGCGGAGCGGCGCTCGGCCCGAGAAGTTTTGGCAAAGCGGGCCGAGGCCGCTGGACGGGCATGGCAAGAAGCGGAGGCGCGGGCCAAGGAAGCGCGAGACCTTCTCGCGGTGGCTTCAGCGACGGCGCGCCGGGCGGCGGAAGTGCTCGGGACCGACCGGGCCGCGCTTCAGCAGGCTGATGGACAGGTCGCGGCCGTCGAGGAGGCGCTCGCACGCGGGCGGGCCGAAGAAGAGCAGGCCAAGCTCGCGGCACAGGTTGAAGCCTGCGAGGAGGCGGAGGGACGTCGCCGCGCCGCTCTCGCCGCCGCCGAGGCCATCGCGCTCACCGCAAAGGACCTTGCCGAGATCGAGGATCTCGCACGCGAGGCTGATCGCCGGCGCGCCCGGCAGGAGGCTGCGAGCGTCCGCATCGATCTCGCGCCCGACGGCGCCCAAACCATTCTGGTCAACGGGCAAGCGCACGCTCCGAATGCGCCCCTTCGCCTCTCGCAAGAGACGGAGCTTTCCCTGGAAGGCTTCGGACGCCTGCGCATCCATCCCGGCGGCGGCTTGGGCGACTTGGCACGCGAGGCGGAGGACGCGGCTCGAGCGCTGGCGGATCGGCTCCGCACGGCAGGCCTGTCAAGCCCCGCCGAGGCGCGGCAGGCTTTGCAGCGTAAGCAGGAGGCCCAGCAGGAGGCCGCCACCCAACGCAGCATCGCCGCCGCTCTCGCCCCTCAAGGGCCCGAGACATTAGCCCAAGCGGTCGTGACCCTCCGTGCGGCTCTGAACCGCCCGCTCTCTCCGGCAGCCCTTCGTCTGGGATCGGCCACCGAGGCGGATCTGACCGAGGCGCGGCGGCAGCGGCGCGAGGCGGCGCAGGCCGTCGAGGCCACGGAAGCGAGTGCCAAGGCCGCCGAGGCTACGCGAGCCGCAGCCGACCGGGACCTCGCTACCCTGGAGGAGCGCGCAGCCGGTGCGCGGCGCGAGTACGAAGCCTTAGACGCCGACCTCGCCCAAGCCCGCTCCCAAGCTGCCGACGACATGCTGGCCGAAGCTCTGGGCCAGACCGACGCCACACTGGAAGAGGCCCGCGCGACGGAGGACAAGGCTCGCGCGGCCCTCGATGCCAGCGACCCCGACCTCGCACGACTCCGGCTCCTGCGGGCCGGAAAGGCCGAGGCCGCGATCCGCGCCGACATCGACACCCTCAGGCGTGAGGCGCGCGACCTTCGCGTCGAACTCTCAGCCCTCGGCCGCGACGGCTTGGGCGAGCAACTGGCCGAAGCGCAGGGACGGCTTGCCCTCGCACGCAAGCGTCTTCTCCAGCAGGAGCAGGAGGCCCAGGCCGCGCGTCTGCTCCACGACACCCTCACCTCCGCGCAGCGGGACAGCAAGGATCGCTGGCTCGGCCCCGTCCGGGCGCGCGTCCATCCCTACCTCAAGCTCCTCGAACCCGACGGCGAGGTGGTCCTCAACGAGGAAACTCTGGAAATCGAAGGCTTCATGCGCGACGGCCGGCACGAGCCTTTCGAGGCGCTCAGCATGGGCGCGCGCGAACAGGTCGCGGTCATCACGCGCCTGGCCTTGGCCGATCTCCTGCGCGCCTCGCGCCGCCCCTCAGCGGTCATCCTCGACGATGCGTTAGTGAACACGGATGAAGGGCGGCTCGACCGGATGCATCTCGTGCTCCATCGCGCGGCGGAGCATCTGCAGGTGCTGATCCTGACCTGCCGGGAGCGTGACTTCCTTCGGCTCGGCGCGCCGGTCACGCGAATCCGTTAGGTCCGCAGGCGCGCCAGATGGCCGCCTGCGACTTCAACGCTCAGTGATCGCTTCCCGCGTCGCCCGAATCCGCCTCGTTGGCGGGCTCGGCGTTCAGCAGCTCGTAGCGCTCGTGTCCGATGCGGTCGAGCAGGCCCAGCTGCGTCTCCAGGAAGTCGGTATGGCCTTCCTCGTCCATGAGCAGGTCCTGGAAGAGCTTCTTGCTCACGTAATCGCCCACCTTGTCGCAGTAGGAGTAGGCCTCACGGTACAGCGCCACGGCCTCAAGCTCGGCGGCAAGGTCCGCCTCCAGGGTCTCGCGCGCGGTCTGGCCGATGCGCAGCGGGTCCAGCTTCTGAAGGTTCGGATGACCTTCAAGGAAGATGATCCGCGTGATGATCCGGTCGGCGTGGTGCATCTCCTCGATGCTTTCCTCGCGGCTCTTCTTCGCCAGACGGCCCAGGCCCCAGTCCTCCTGCAGGCGGTAGTGGAGCCAGTACTGGTTGACAGCCGTCAGCTCGCTGCGAAGCGCGCGGTTCAGATACTCGATGACCTGCGGATCACCCTTCATGCCCTGTCCTTCTGCCTGTCCCGCAGGATTGGAATTCCTGCCCCCACCTGAAGGTTAGCATTACCCTCCATGGTGGCAAGGAACAGGGGCAGGCAGCCGCCGCAGTCCGGACGCTTGCCCAGCGCGCGGTAGACCTTGCCCGGCGTGATGATCGCCGTCGCGTCCGAGGCGCGCATCCAGTCGATGGCCGAGTGGATCTCGCGGTCCGAGATCCCGTTGCAGTGGCAAACCATCATGGGCCAGGATCCCCCTCGCGGCACTCGGCACTTACCTGACGATTTTGCTAGGGCAGGTCAATCCTGATGGAAAGAGTCGGCAACCGGGGCAGATGGTCGCAGGCCCGGCACTCCGGCCGGATCGGTTCTCTGTGGGACAGCGCTGCTCCTGACAGCATCAAACCCCGTGCCAGAGGAACGCCAAGATCAGCGCGGCACCATTCTTGAGGGTGCCGAGCGACCACACCCCTGCAACCATGACCGTATTGGTCACGCCCTCGTCAGCATTGGCCACGGCATCGACGGAAGTTCGCAGCACCCCCGTTTGACGACCATGTCCGGCCACAGCGCGCCGGAAGCGTGAACAAGGATACTCAGAATGAAAACGACGATCCTGATGGCGGGCCTTCTCGCGGCACTGGCGGGCGGTGCCGTGCTGGCCCAGTCCGCCCCAGAGCCAGGCACGACCGAACCGACCCAGACCGCGCCCGCCGAAGCGCCCGACATGGATATGACCGGCCCTGGCCCACATGGCGGCATGATGGGCCTGCCAGGCCTCGCGCCGCTCGAAAGCTATGACGCCGATGGCGACGGCTCCGTAACCCAGGAGGAGATCGAGGCCGGGCGCACGCGGCGCTTCGCCGAGGCCGACGCGGACGGCGACGGCGCACTTTCCCCTACCGAACTCCTCGCCATGGAAGAAGCGATCCGTGAGGAGATCCGCCTCGCCCGCGCCACGCAGGTGGTGACACGGATGGACGACAACGGCGACGGCCTCCTCCAAGCCGAGGAACTGGCGGCGCGCAGCCCGCAAGTCGCGCCGATTTTTGACCGGCTTGATACGGACAACGATGGCGCGATCACGCAAGAGGAGATGGCGGCGGCCCGGCCCGGACGAGGCGGCAACGGCTTCGGTCGCATGGGCCATGGCGAGGGCCGGGGCCACGGTGGAGGCGGCTGGGGCCTCATGGGCAACCTGATGGGCGACTGAGGCCAGCGCGGGCCGGCTCCCTCAAGGGACTGGCCCCAAGCCCCTTCACGGACGGCCCCGGATGAGCCTGTATGCACGTGCAATGATCGACGCGGCCTCCCCCGCCCTGCCCTTCGACCCCGAAGGCGCGCTCCTCCTGGCTTATGCCAACGGAGACGCGCGTGCGGCGCAGGACCTTGCCGCCGCGCTGGCCCCTCGGGCTCTGGCGCAGGCCACGCGGATGCTCGCGGATCGGGCCGAGGCCGAGGACGTGACGCAGGAGGCCCTGCTGCGGCTGTGGCGCATCGCCCCCGACTGGCGGCAGGGCGAGGCGCGCGTCTCCACTTGGCTTTACCGGGTGGTGGCGAACCTGTGCACCGACCGGCTGCGCCAACGCCGCGGGTCGGTGGCCCTCGACGAGGTGGCGGAGCCCCCCGACCCCGCGCCGTCCGTGGCCGACAGGATGCAGGGCGAGGCCCGGATGCGGGCCCTGTCCGATGCGCTCGCCGCCCTGCCCGAACGGCAGGCGCAGGCCGTGGCGCTGCGGCACCTCGAAGGGCTCTCGAACCCCGAGATCGCGGCCGTGATGGACATCGGGGTGGAAGCAGTCGAATCCCTGACCGCGCGGGGCAAGCGGGGGCTGGCGGCGATCCTCGCCGGACGAAGGACGGAGTTGGGCTATGGCGACGAATGACCACGACCACCTGACCGACGACGCGATCGAGGCGCTCTTCGCCGAGGCGCGCGCCCAGGCCCCCGCCCCCTCCGGCGACCTGATGGCGCGCGTACTCCAGGACGCCGAGGGCGAGATCCGGGCACGGGCCGCGCCAAGGGTCGCACCACCTCTCCGGACCGGCTGGCTCGAACGGCTCTCGGGCGCGCTAGGCGGCTGGCCCGCGCTGGGCGGCCTCGTGGCCTCGACCGTGCTGGGGCTTCTCTTGGGCGTGGCGCAGCCCTCGGGGCTGTCCGACGTCACGGCATCCCTCTGGGGCGACGGGGTGAGCGTCACCTTGGGCCTCGACGACGACCCCCTGAGCCTGCTGGAGGGCTGACTCCATGACCACCTCCCTGACCCATTCCAGCCCATCCCCCGGCGCGCCCCGCTGGATGCGCGTCCTCCTGGTCCTCTCGCTGGCGCTCAATCTCCTCGTGGCGGGCCTCCTGATCGGCGACGCCCTCACCGGCGGGGGTCCGGGACGCGGGCCGCGCCCGGCAGAGATGGCTTTGGGTCCCGTGGCGCAGGCCCTCGATCCCGCCGACCGCCGCGCCATCCTGGGCACCCTGCGCGGCCATCCTGGCCTCCGCCCCCTCGGACGCGAGGAACGCATCGCGGGCCTGCAGGAGATCGCCGCCGCCGCCCGGGCCGAACCATTCGACCAGGACCGGCTGCGCGCCGCCCTGGCCCACCAGGCCGAACGGATGGCCGGGGCCGCAGAAGCCGTGCAGGAAGCCCTTCTCGCCCGCCTGTCCGCCATGACCCCGGAGGAGCGCGCGGCCTTCGCGGACCGGCTCCTCACATGGAGATCGCGTTAGGCGCCAAGGCCCCCTCGGTTGCGCCCTGCCGCCTTCGGCATTAGATGCGGGCCATCCAAGACCGAGAGCGCATCATGGCCAACCACCTCCACAAGGGCGACCTGCCCGACGGCCTCGACCTCGGCCCCAGCGTCGCCATCGACTGCGAGACGATGGGCCTCGTGCCCGGCCGGGACCGGCTCTGCCTCGTGCAGCTTTCGGCGGGCGACGGCAACTGCCACCTCGTGCAGGTGGCCCCCGGCCAGACCGAGGCGCCGAACCTCTGCCGCATCCTCGCCGACCCGCAGGTGCTGAAGCTCTTCCATTTCGGCCGCTTCGACATCGCCGCCCTCGACAAGGCGTTCGGGGTGCAGGCCCGCCCTGTCTACTGCACCAAGATCGCCGCCAAGCTCGTGCGCACCTTCACCGACCGGCACGGGCTGCGCTACCTCCTCCAGGATCTCGTGGGTGTGGACATCTCCAAGCAGCAGCAGCAGTCCGACTGGGGCGCGCCGGAGCTGACGCCCGCGCAGCTCGACTACGCGGCCTCGGACGTGCTCCACCTCCACCGCCTCAAGGGGGCGCTCGACCGCCTCCTCGCGCGCGAAGGACGGACGGACATCGCGCAGGCCTGCTTCGACTTCCTCCCCACCCGCGCGCGCCTCGACCTTGCCGGCTGGCCCGAGGTGGACATCTTTGCCCACTGAACTCGCCCCCGCGCGCCAGACCGCCGCGCGGGTCGTCCGCGAGGAGGCGCAGGCCCTCTCCGCCCTGGGTGACGCCTTGGCCGGACTCCTGGGCGACAGCCTCGAGGAAGCGGCCGACGCGATCCTGGCCGCGCGGGGTCGGGTCATCGTGTCCGGCATGGGCAAGTCCGGCCACATCGCCCGCAAGATCGCCGCTACGCTCGCCTCCACCGGCACGCCCGCGCATTTCGTCCACCCGGCCGAGGCATCGCATGGCGACCTCGGCATGATGCTGCGCGGCGACGTGGTGCTTTGCCTGTCGAACTCTGGGGAAACGCCGGAGCTCGCGGACCTCGTGGCCCACACCCGCCGCTTCGGCATCCCGCTCATCGCCATGGCGGGACGCCCCGACTCGAGCCTCATGCGCCGCGCCGATATCGGTCTTCTCTTGCCCGCCCTGCCAGAAGCCTGCGGCCTCGGCGTGGTGCCCAGCACCTCCACGGCCATGATGCTGGCCTTGGGCGACGCGCTGGCCATCGCTCTCATGCAGGCCCGGGCCTTCACCCCAGACGACTTCCGCGACTTCCATCCCGGCGGGCGCTTGGGCGCGCGGCTCAGCAAGGTGCGCGACCTCATGCACAAGGGCGACGCCCTTCCCCTCGTCCCCGAGGACGCGCCCATGAGCGAGGCTCTCCTTGTCATCAGCCAGAAGGGGTTCGGCGTTGTGGGCGTCACCGACATGGAGGGGCGGCTCGCGGGGATCGTCACCGACGGCGACCTTCGTCGCCACATGGAAGGGCTTCTTGACCGCCGCGCGGGCGAGGTCATGACCCGCGCGCCCCGCACCATCCCGCCCGACGCCCTGGCCGAAGAAGCGGTGGCCCTTATGAACGCTCAGCGCATTACCTGCCTGTTCGTGCCCGACCCCGACGGCCGCCCCACCGGGCTCCTCCATATCCACGACTGCCTCCGCGTCGGCCTGGGCTGAGCCGCCGCCGTGGCCGCGCCCCCGCCTCTATCCCCGTCGCCACGCCTGCCGCGCCCCCTCCGCACCCGCTCGCGGCTCGTGGCCTGGGCCAAGATCCTGCTGCCCCTGGGCGCGCTGGCGCTCATGTCCACGGTCTTCCTCATCGCCCGAGAGCCCGGAGGCGAGCCCGCGATCCCCTTCGCCCGCCTGGAGGAGATCGCGCGCGAGCCGCGCATGGACCGCCCCCGCCTCGCTGGCGTCACCCCCGACGGCACCACCCTCGCCCTCTCGGCCGAGCGTCTGGTGCCCCGCACTGGTGCGCCCGACCGCTTCACCCTCCTGGCCCCGCGGCTCGACACCGACGCGCCAAAGGGCGGCACCCTCCGGCTCACCGCCACCACGGGCGAGGTGGACGGGTCCACGCGCCGCCTCACCCTGTCGGGCGGGGTCCGCATCGCGGCCTCCGCGGGCTACAGCGTTGAGACCCCGGACCTGTCCGCCGACCTGCGCAGCGGCAGGATCGCCACCGGCCCCGTCACCGCCGAGGCGCCGCTCGGCCGGATCGAGGCCGGAGCCCTCACGGTGACACAGGGCGACGAAGGCGCGCGCCTGGTATTCAATCGGGGGGTCAGGGTGCTATATCATCCGCAAGACCCGTCGAACCCCGAGGCCCCCCGATGACCCCACTCCGGCGCGCCGCCCTTCTCGGGGTTATCTTGGCCTCAACCGGGCTCCCCTCGTGGTCAGCGGCGCAGGAGCTGTCGTTGGGAGGCGCCTTCGCCACCGATCCCGCCGCGCCGGTCGAGGTGACCTCCGAAACCCTGAATGTCGATCAGGCCACGGGTGCCGCCACCTTCACCGGCGACGTGGTCATCGGCCAAGGCGACCTGCGCCTCCAGGCCGGAGAGGTGGAGGTCCGCTACGACGAGGCGACCAACGCCATCGCGCGCCTCCTCGCCACCGGAGGCGTGACGCTCGCCACCCCCTCCGAGGCCGCCGAGGCCGAGGCGGCCGACTACGATCTGACCGCCCGCACCCTGACCCTCACGGGGGAGGTTCTCCTCACGCAGGGGCCCAGCGCCATCTCGGCGGACCGCATGGTCGTGGACCTCGCCTCCGGCACGGCCCGGATGGAGGGGAACGTCCGCACCATCCTCCAGCAGGCCGCGCCATGACTTCACCCCGTACGACCCCATCCCGCACGGGCCTGTCGGTCCGCTCCCTCCGCAAGAGTTACCGCCGTCGTCCGGTGATCCGCGACGTGTCGCTCGACCTCGCGCCCGGAGAGGTTGTGGCCCTCCTAGGTCCCAACGGCAGCGGCAAGACGACCTGCTTCTACTCCATCGCGGGCCTCGTGCAGCCCGAGGGCGGGCAGGTTATCATCGACGGGCAGGACGTGACGGGCCTGCCCATGTTCCGCCGCGCACGTCTGGGCCTGGGGTACCTGCCGCAAGAGATGTCGATCTTTCGCGGCCTGTCCGTCGAGGACAACATCCTCGCGATCCTCGAACTCTCCGAGCCCGCCCCCGCCCGCCGCGCCCGGCTTGAGGAGCTTCTCTCGGAATTCGGCATCACCCATCTGCGCCGCGCCCCCGCGCTGGCTCTGTCGGGCGGCGAACGACGGCGCGTGGAGATCGCGCGTTGCCTCGCCGCGCGCCCCGCCTATGTCCTTCTGGACGAGCCCTTCGCGGGCGTGGACCCGATCGCCGTGGGCGAGATCCGGACCCTTGTCGAAGGACTGAAAGGACGTGGCATCGGGGTGCTCATCACCGATCACAACGTGCGCGAGACCCTGGGGATCGTGGATCGCGCCTACATCCTGCATGACGGGCGCGTCTTGATGTCCGGCACCGTGGCCGAGGTCGTCCGCGACGAGGCGGTGCGGCGGGTCTATCTCGGGCAGGGCTTCGGCGCCTCGTTGGATACGGCACGGGGCACGAACCTCAACCTCGTCGCCGGGGGACGGTCCTCATGACCTTGACGTCGGTGACGCGCCGGGCCAAGGCCCCCCGAAACGAACGCCCGAGCGCGACCAGCGCCCGCGCGAGCATCTATCAGCAACCGGCCGCCCGTCCGGGCCGCCGACCCGATCCGAGGAGATGACATGCGCATCCGAGTCAGCGGCAAGGACATCGACATCGGCGAGGCCCTCCAGGCCCATGTGAGCTCCGGCCTGACGGAGTCCACGGGCAAGTATGCGGGCCGCCCCACTGACGGGACCGTGACCTTTTCCCGCGACGGCTTCGGCTTCGCCTGCGAGATCTTTGTTCATCTGAGCACCGGCCTCACCGCCCAGGCCAACGGCCAGGCGGCCGAGATCTACGCCGCCTTTGAACAGGCGCGGGAGCGGATGGCCAAGCAGCTTCGCCGCCACAAGCGCCGGCTCAAGGACCATCACCGCGACCGTGCGGAACCCGTGGACACCTCTCCGGCTTCCAGCTTCGTCCTCGCGCCATTCAGCGAGGATGAAGACGACGCGCCCGAGGGCGAGGCCAGCCTCGACGGCGATCAGGGTCCGACGATCATTGCCGAGATGGAAACCAAGGTGCCGTCGCTCACCGTGGGCGAGGCGGTGATGCAGATGGAGCTGTCGCACGCTCCCGTGCTCGTATTCCGCAACGAAAAGGGTGGCGCCATCAACGTGGTCTACCGTCGCGAAGACGGCAATATCGGCTGGATCGACCCCCGCATCGAATCCGGCTCACCCGCCGTCCAAGGCTGACTCCGATGCATCTATCCGAAATCCTCCGGCCGGAGGGGGTCAGGGTCCTGTCCTCCTCGCCCAGCAAGCGGCGCCTGTTCCAGGAGCTGGCCGAGATGGCCGCCGCCTGTTGGCATCTGGAACCGCCGGCGGTCACTGAAGCCCTGCTTGAGCGCGAGGGCCTTGGTCCCACCGGCGTGGGCCGCGGTGTGGCCCTGCCCCATGCGCGGCTCCACGGACTCGATCGGGTCCGGGGCCTGTTCCTGCGGCTGGAGAAACCCCTGGACTTCGACGCGGTGGACCGCGCGCCGGTGGATCTCGTCTTCTGCCTGCTGGCACCGGCCTCGGCCGGGGTGGAGCATCTCAAGGCGCTGGCCCTGGTGTCCCGGACGCTCCGGGATACTTCCACCTGCGTCAAGCTCCGGGCCAATACGGATCCGGCGACGCTGCACACGATCCTGACCGAAAGCGGGCCGCGAAACCTCGCGGCCTGATCCGGGCCGGGGTCCCTGAAGCACCCTCCACGCACAAGAACAAGCCCGCGCGCCAGAGGCTGCGGGCCTTGTCAGAACATCTCCGAACCAGCAGCTCGCTGGGCCCTTCAGGGCTGATCGAACAGCACAATGAAGGGGCGGTAGGGGGCGTCGGGGGCCCCCCTTTCGATGGTTCTTACTGCGCCGCCTTCCGCATCGCGACGATCTCGTGCAGGTAGCTCTGGAACTCCTCACGAAGCTCTTCCCGGGCCAGGCCAAAGGCCACTGTGGCCTGCAGGAACCCCGCCTTGGAGCCGCAGTCGAAGCGCTCGCCCCGGAAGCGGTAGCCATAGACACCGCGCCCCTGCTCGATTTCCATGGCAATGGCGTCGGTGAGCTGCAGCTCCCCCCCGGCTGAGGGCACGATCTGGTCGAGGTTCGCAAGCACGGTGGGCGCGAGGATATACCGCCCGATCACCGCAAGGTTCGACGGCGCGGTCCCGGGCTTGGGCTTCTCCACCATGCCCTTGACGGACACCATGCTGCCCATATCGTCCTCGATATCGAGCACCCCATAAGACGAGGCGCGGGCGGGCGAGACTTCCATCGCGGCGACCATGCTGCCGCCGGTTTCGGCATAGGCCTCGACCATCTGCTGCAGGCAGGGCTTTTCGGCAGCGATCACGTCATCGGGCAGGATCACGGCAAAGGGCTCGTCCCCGATCAGCCGGCGCGCGCAGCCGACCGCATGGCCCAGGCCCAGCGCCCTGTGCTGACGGATATAGGCGATGGAGCCCGACTCCATGTTGGACGACCGGAGCGCCTCCACGAGGTCGTGCTTGCCATCGGCCTCCAGCTTGGCCTCAAGGTCGGTGGCGTGGTCGAAATAATCTTCAAGCGCCGACTTGCCCTTGGCCGTCACGAAGATGAAATCCGTGATGCCTGCGGCGCGGGCCTCGTCGATGGCGTATTGGATCAGCGGACGGTCCACGAGGGTCAGAACCTCCTTGGGGACCGACTTCGTGGCCGGCAGGAACCGGGTTCCCAGACCCGCGACCGGGAAGACCGCCTTCGTGACCTTGCGCTTCATCGTTAACCTAGCTCCTCGCGGATGTTTCAGGAACGGAAACATAACCCGGCAAGTAGCTTCGGCAAACAGCGAACCGTCTGGCCCCCTCTCAGGCCATCCCCATGCCTGCCATCATGCCCTCGATCCGGGCGATGTCGGACGGGTTGTTGAGCTCCCAGAACTCGCGCCCCCGCGCCTCCACTTCGACACATAGCACGGGCCGCCCATTCTCCAGAAAGCGGAGCTGCTCCAGCCCTTCCAGCGTTTCGAGCGGCCCTGGCTCCCACCCGCCATAGGCCCGCAGGGCCTCGGGCCGGTAGGCGTAGACGCCCACATGGTGAAACACCGGCGTGGGCTCCAGAGACCCATAGCTCCGGCCGGTGAACGGCACGACCTCCTTGGAGAAGTAGAGCGCCCGGCCCCCTACCCCAAAGACCGCCGTGGTCCCGCCCACGCGCCCCTCGCGCCGATCCTGGAGGAACCCGTCCAGCGCCGCCCCGTCCATCCGAAGGACCGGCGTCGCGACCTCCATGTCTGGTGCCGCCCGCAACCCCGCGACAAGGTCCTCCACAAACCAGGGCGGCGTCAGCGGCGCGTCCCCCTGCAGATTCACCACGATGTCATGACCCCCGCCCAGCGTCTCCAGCGCCTCAGCGCAGCGCTCCGTCCCGTTGCGGTGCCGGTCCGAGGTCATGACCACCTCCGCCCCGAAGCCCATGGCATGGCTGCGGATCCGCTCATCCTCGGTGGCGACCACCACGCGGCCGATACCCTGCACCGCGCACGCAGCCTCCCAGGACCGTTGTAGCAGCGACTTCGCCTCCCCCGTCGCCCCACGCAGCAGCGCGAGCGGCTTGCCCGGGTACCGGGTCGAGGCATGGCGGGCCGGGATGACGAGGAGGGTGCTCATTCCGCGGGGCGCAGCGCGACGCCCGGCGCAAGGGCGATGAAGAACGGGTTCTCGTAACCCGGCTTGCCGTAGACGAGCGGGCTGTGGTCGTCGAAGCGCACCACCTGCCCGCCCGCGCCCAGAAGCACCGCCTGCCCCGCCGCCGTGTCCCACTCCATCGTGCGGCCGAGGCGCGGGTAGAGATCGGCCTCACCGGTCGCCACGAGGCAGAACTTCAGCGAGGACCCGGCGCTCTTGAAATCCGCGACCGCGTAATGCCCGATATAGGCGTCTGTCGCCGCGTCCCGGTGGCTCTTGGATGCGACCACCCGCAGCCCGGCATTGTCCGGCTCCGCCACGCGGATCGGCACGGACAGGCCCACGCGTGTCGCGTCATGCGTGCCGTCCTCCTCCACGGAGTCGCCCACCGCGTTCGTGTAGAACAGCCGCTCCTTGGCCGGCGCATAGACCACGCCCCGGATCGGCACGCCGCCGCGCACATAGGCGATGTTCACCGTGAAGTCTCCGCGCCGCTGCACGAACTCCTTGGTGCCGTCGAGGGGGTCCACGATCAGGAAGTCGCCGGACAGCGCCCCATGCGTCGCCGCCTGTTCCTCGGTCACAAGGGGCATATCCGGAAAGGCCGCGCGCAACCCCGCGCTGATGATCCGGTCGGCCGCAAGGTCGGCCGCCGTCACGGGCGAGGCATCAGCCTTGAGCTCGACGCCCAGGTCAGGCGCGCGGTAGATATCCATGATCGCCTCGCCGGCCTCGATGGCCAGGCGCCGCATGGTCTCGGCGAGAAGGTCGAAGTCCATGGGCTCCTCCGTTGCCGCAAGGCGGGTCCCGCCCTTATGCTGACCCTGCGCAGGATCGGCAAGGACCCCCGCCCCGCGCGCCCGTCCGGGGTCCCCGCGGAGAAGCCATGACCCTGCCTTTTCAGGTCCTCCTGACGCTCTTGCTCACCATGGCGCTGGCCCTTCCTGTCCGGGCCGAGCAGGCTCTGCCCGTCTCCACCAACCTGCCCGCCCGCTTTTCCGTCACGGGCGTCGCTGCCGATGATGTGCTCAACATCCGCGCCGCCCCCGACCCCGCCGCGCCGATCCTGGCAGAACTCCCGCCCGACGCGACCGGAGTGGAAGTCATCGCCCTGTCCGACGACGGGGCCTGGGCCCTGCTTCCCCGCCCCGAGGGCCAGGGCTGGGCTTCCACCCGATTTCTCGCCCTCGACGACGACCCTGCCGCCATTCCCTTCCCCCTCCGCTGCCTCGGCACAGAACCTTTCTGGAGCGTCGAGCTGCGCGAGGATGGCGCCACCTGGGAGGCCCCGGACGAACCCGCGCGCCCGCTGCGTCCCTTAGGACACGCCCAAACCCCCGACGCCTTCGTGCTGGCCTATGACGACGGCGGCCAGACCCGCGACGTCACGGTGATGCGCCGTGAATGCTCCGACGGGATGAGCGACCGTCCCTATGGCTTCGCCGCCCTGATCTGGAACCGGGGCGAGGAGGTGCAGAGCGGCTGCTGCCTCCTGCTGCCCCGGTAGGCGCGGCTGCCGGGCCGGTCAGGCCTTGAGGTTCGAGAACATCAGCACCTTGCGCTCAAGGTCGAAGGTCGTGTGCTTGCTGCGCGCCAGAAGCACGAGCAGCGGCTCCATATCGTCGCTGTCCACGTCGAGGATGTACTCCTCCACGCCGTTGTCGAGGATGAGCTGGAGCGTGAACCGCCCCTCTTCCCCGCGCCCCTGCTCCACCCAGGACGCCTGGTACTGCGTCACCTCGCGCACCTGATAGCGGCGCTGGAGGGACTGGCTCTGCTGATCGTTCTGGTCCATCGGTCTACAACTCCCTGGCAACGGCCTTCCTTCGGCCGCGAGGGAAAGGCGGAGCGGAGCATGGCGTTCCCCGTCCGTCAGCCCCTCGGCGGGGATCCCCCGCTCAGGTTACCACCCGCAGCGTCAGGTTGATCCGCCCGCCTCCTGGAATCAGGTCCGACGACCCGTCCCGCACCCGGTCGATTCCATGATGGACGAGCCGCGCCGTGCCGCCGATCACGCAGACATCCCCCGACCGCAGCCAGACAGATTCTGTCGACCCGCCGCGCTCCACCGATCCGACCCGGAACAGCGCCTCGTCGCCCAGGGAGATGGAGACCACGGGCTGCGACAGGTCCGCCTCGTCCCGGTCCTGATGCAGCCCCATCCGCGCGCTCCCCCGGT
>CADCUU010000148.1 GCA_902805995.1 uncultured Rubellimicrobium sp. | reverse complement strand
AGCTTGAGCGTGACCACGCGCCCGGCGAGGTCCTTGGCCTTGGCGCGGGAGGAGACCTTTTCGGACAGGCGCCAGACATGGCCGTCGAGGAGGTCGCGGTCGGCGGTGTCCTCGTGGAACGTCGTCTCGTTGGAGATGCTTTTGAGGTCGCGGTCGGGGCTGACGGCGCGGCTGTCCTCGCCCCGCGCGAGGTGCCAGAGGCGTTCGCCCATGGAGCCGAAGCGGGCATGGAGGTCGCGGCGGTCCCAGCGGAGGAGGTCGCCGATCACCCGGATGCCGGCGGCGTCCAGCGCCTGCTGCGCGGCGTCGCCCACGCCCCAGATCAGGCGCACGGGGCGGGTGGCGAGAAAGGCCCCCGTCTCCTCGCGCCCGATGACCGAGAAGCCGCGCGGCTTGTCGAGGTCGGAGGCGACCTTGGCCAGGAACTTGTTGTGCGACAGGCCCACGGAGCCGGTGAGGCCCAGCTCCTCCTGCATGCGTTTCGTCAGCCGCGCGAGCATCACGGCGGGCGGCGCGCCGTGGAGGCGTTCGGTGCCGGTGAGGTCGAGGAAGGCCTCGTCGAGGGAGAGGGGCTCGATCCGGGGGGTCAGCTCCTCCATCATGGCGCGGATGGCGCGGGAGGCCTCCACATAGGCGTCGAAGCGGGGCTTCACGACCACGGCCTCGGGGCAGAGGCGGAGCGCCTCGAACATCGGCATGGCGGAGCGCACGCCCCGGATGCGGGCGAGGTAGCAGGCGGTGGAGACGACACCGCGCTTGCCGCCGCCCACGATGACGGGCTTGTCACGGAGTTCGGGGTTGTCGCGCTTTTCCACGGAGGCGAAGAAGGCGTCGCAGTCCATATGGGCGATGGACAGGGACAGGAGTTCCGGATGCGCGGTCACGCGCGGACGCCCGCAGGCCGGGCAGCGGGAGCCCCGGTCGAATCGGTGCAGGCAGTCGCGGCAGAGGGCAGGCATGGCGGCAGGATACAGCGGAGGCGAGATGGGGGCGACGGGGGATTGGGTGGGCTCCAAGGGGGCGCTGCTTCTGGGGGACAGGTTGCTCGTCACCCTGCGGGACGACTTCGACTGGATTCCCTATCCGGGGCATTGGGACTTTGTCGGCGGGGAGCGGGAGCCGGGGGAGACCCCGCGCGAGACGCTGGTTCGCGAGGCGCGGGAGGAGGTGGGCCTCGATGTGTCGGGGTCGGAGTGGCTGTGGGAGGCGATGTTTCCGTCCTTTGCGGACCCCACGAAGGAAAGCTGGTTCTTTGTCCTGCGGATGCCCGCGAGCGCGGAGGGGGACATCGTGTTCGGCGACGAGGGGCAGGGCTGGCAGCTGATTCCGCCGCGGGATTTTCTGGTGCTGCCCCGCGCCGTGCCTTCGCTGCAAGGGCGGCTGAAAGTATGGTTAGACGGACTATGAGGCGGGGCGCCGGGGACGTAGCGTAAGGGCGTCCTTGAATTCCAGGTTGCAACACATGCCTTCAGATGCTTTCGACACCGGCCTGTCCGGGGCCACCATTGTCCTGATCCTCCTCGCGCTTTTCATCATCCTGACCATCTATCGCGGCATCCGAGTGGTGCCCCAGTCCGAGAAATGGGTGGTGGAGCGGTTCGGGCGGCTGCGCTCGGTCCTCAATCCGGGGCTCAACATCATCGTGCCATGGCTCGACCGGGTGGCGCACAAGGTGTCCGTGCTGGAGCGGCAGCTGCCGACCGCCAAGCAGGACGCCATCACCTCGGACAACGTGCTGGTCGGAGCGGATATCAGCGTCTTCTACCGCATCACCGAGCCCGAGAAGACGGTCTACCGCATCCGCGACGTGGACGCGGCCATCGGCACGACGGTGGCGGGCATCGTCCGAAGCGAGATCGGGCGGATGGAACTTGACCAGGTGCAGTCGAACCGGTCCTCGCTGATCGGGGCCGTGCGGGCGCAGCTCGCCGATCAGGTGGACGACTGGGGGATCGAGGTGACGCGGGCCGAGATCCTGGACGTGAACCTTGACGAGGCGACGCGGGCGGCGATGCTCCAGCAGCTTAATGCGGAGCGGGCGCGGCGGGCGCAGGTGATGGAGGCGGAGGGCAAGAAGCGCTCCGTGGAGCTTCAGGCCGACGCGGAGCTTTATGCGGCGGAGCAGGTCGCCAAGGCGCGCCGGGTGCAGGCGGATGCCGAGGCCTATGCGACGGGCGTCGTGGCCGAGGCGATCAGCCGGAACGGCATCGAGGCCGCGCAGTACCAGGTCGCGCTGAAGCAGGTGGAGGCGTTGACCGCGCTGGGCAACGGCAGCGGCAAGCAGACGATCGTGGTGCCGGCGGCGGCGCTGGAGGCGTTCGGGAACGCGTTCCAGATGCTGGTGAAGGGGCGCGCGTGAGCTGGTGGCTGGTCTGGTGGGTCTGGCTCGCCATCTCGGTCACCTTGGGCATCCTGGAAATCCTGCTGCCGGTGAACGTGTTCCTCGGCTTCTCGGGCGGGGCGTTCGGGACGGCGATCCTTGTGGCGCTGGGGCTGGATCTAGGGCTCGGGGGGACGCTGCTGCTGTTCGCGCTGATCTCGGGCGCGGGGATCCTCGTGCTGCGGCTGTCGCTGGGCGGGCACCGGGGCACGGCGCGGATCGTGGAGCGGGACATCAACGAGCCGATCCCGCCCCGGCCGGAGCCGCCGCGAGAGCCGTGACGGGTGTCTGACGGACCCCTCACAAAAGAAGACGGCGCGCCCCTGTTGCCAGGGACGCGCCGCTCGGCTCCGCGGGCCACGGTCGCGGAGCCGACACCCTGTGCGCGTCAGTAAAGCCGCGCTTGGGGGCGACGGGGGTCATCCGCACGGACCGGGACGGGCGTGCGGGCGTGAAGGGGATGCGAGAGGCGCGCCATCAGGTCGGACAGGAGACCGCCGAGGCTGGGCCGTGCCGCGGTGACGGGGGAGCGGTCGGACTGCGACATGCGGAGGGCCTGCCTTGCGAGCGCGTCGTCGATCCAGTCGCGCGGGGCCGATTCGGGCGCCTCGACGCGGCAGGGATAGCGGAAGGTCAGACCGTCGCGCTGCACGTCCACGCGCCCGTCGAAATGTCCCTTCGCGGCGTCATAGCGGACGGAGACGACCCTGGTCTGCATGGTGGAACCTTCCCTGCTCGTTCGTGCGGATGAAACGAATGGGACCGGCGAAAAGTTGCAGACCCGCATCAGATTTAGACCGGAACGGATCGGGTGACCGGACGTTCGACGAGGACTAGGGGGCGTCTTGGCGGGAGGCCGGAGCCCCATGATTCCCCACATGCCGGGAGGTTCCCCATGAAGTCGCTTCAGGACGCGTTCGAGCACGGGTTGCAGGACATCTACTACGCCGAGCAGGCCCTGCTGAAGGCCATGCCGCAGATGGCGGAGAAGGCCGAAAGCGAGGAGCTGCGCGCCGCCCTCCAGCAGCACCAGCAGGAGACGCAGCAGCAGGTGAAGATGCTGGAGCAGGTGTTCCAGATCATGGGCAAGGAGGCCCAGGGCAAGCAGTGCAAGTCGGCGGACGGCCTCATCGCCGAGGCGCAGGAGGTCATGGGACAGGCCGAGCCGCCCGCGTTGGACGCCGTGACGCTGGCCTGCGCGCAGGCCAACGAGCACTATGAGATCAGCAAGTACGGCACCATGGTCGCCTGGGCGAAGGAGCTTGGCCGTCAGGACGTGGAGGGGATCCTCCAGCAGATCCTCGACCAGGAGAAGGCGACGGACAAGAAGCTCACCCAGATTGCCGAGAACATGGTGAACCAGCGGGCCCAGGCGGCCGCCTAAGTCCCTGGACGCGCGTTGAGGAGGGCCGTCCCGCTGGGGCGGCCCTTTCCTTATGCGATGGAGGCCAGGATCGCGTCCGCCGCCGCGCGCGGATCGGGGCTGGCCCAGACGGGGCGGCCCACGACGATGTGGTCGGCCCCTGCGTGGAGTGCGGCGGCGGGCGTTTCCACCCGCTTCTGGTCGCCGAGCGCGCTGCCTTCGGGGCGCACGCCGGGGGTGACGACGAGCTTGCCCGTGGCCTCGGGCAGGGCGCGGATGCGGGCGGCCTCCCTCGGGGAGGCGATGACGCCGTGGGCGCCAGCGCCTAGCGCGCGAGCGGCCCGCTCCACGGTGATGTCGGCGAGGTCGCCGACGCGGATCATGTTGGCGTCGAGGTCGGCGCGGTCGAGCGAGGTCAGGATCGTGACCGCGAGGATGCGCAGGCCCGTGCCCGAGGCGCCCTGGACGGCGGCGCGGACCACCTGCGGGTCGCCGTGGACGGTCAGGAAGTCGAGGTCGAAGCGCGACAGGCCCCGCACCGCGGCCTCCACGGTCGCGCCGATGTCGAAGAGCTTCATGTCGAGGAAGATGCGCTTGCCGTGGTCGTCCTTGAGCTCGCGGGCGAGGGCCAAGCCGCCCCCGGTGAGCATACCGAGGCCGATCTTGTAGAAGGACACGGCGTCGCCCAGCTTTTCCGCGAGGGCCAGCCCCGCGAGCGCGTCGGGGACGTCGAGCGCGACGATCAGGCGGTCATCCGGCATGGGTCTGTCCTTTCCCTCTGGTTGGGGGTGCCTTGGGCGCGGGCGGGGGTCCTGTCAAGGCGTGGGGGCGTTCGAAATCCGGGGCTTGCGACCCTTGCGCGCCCGATCCACCAAACACACATGTTTGACGAGGCCCAGGAGGCCGTGCCGCGGATGCGGGCGGTCCCGCGAGGGCGCTTAGAGGAGTGTACACATGAACCTTGAGAAGTTCACGGAACGGTCGCGCGGGTTCCTCCAGGCTGCGCAGACGATCGCGATGCGCGAGACCCACCAGCGCATCCTGCCGGAGCACCTGCTGAAGGCGCTGATGGACGACGACCAGGGGCTTGCGGCCAACCTGATCGACCGGGCGGGCGGGTCGTCGGCCCGCGTCCGCGAGGCGGTGGACGCCGCCGTGTCGCGCCTGCCCAAGGTGTCGGGCGATGCGGGGCAGAGCTTCGTCGACCAGAGCCTTGCCCGCGTGCTGGACGAGGCGGAGAAGGTCGCGACCAAGGCGGGCGACAGCTTCGTGCCGGTGGAGCGGATCCTGATGGCGCTGGCCATGGTGAAGTCCAAGGCCAAGGACGCGCTGGATGCGGGGGCCGTGACGGCGCAGAACCTGAACGCCGCGATCAACGACGTCCGCAAGGGCCGGACCGCCGACACGGCGAGCGCCGAGGAGGGCTACGACGCCCTCAAGAAGTATGCGCGCGACCTGACCGAGGCGGCGGCGGCGGGCAAGATCGACCCGGTCATCGGCCGCGACGAGGAGATCCGCCGGTCCATGCAGGTGCTGAGCAGGCGCACCAAGAACAACCCGGTCCTGATCGGCGAGCCCGGCGTGGGCAAGACGGCCATCGCCGAGGGCCTCGCGCTGCGGATCGTCAACGGCGACGTGCCGGAGTCCCTGAAGAACAAGAAGCTCATGGCGCTGGACATGGGCTCCCTCATCGCGGGCGCGAAGTACCGGGGCGAGTTCGAGGAGCGGCTGAAGGCCATCCTCAAGGAGATCGAGGCGGCGGCGGGCGAGGTCATCGTCTTCATCGACGAGATGCACACGCTGGTGGGCGCGGGCAAGGCCGACGGCGCGATGGATGCCGCGAACCTCATCAAGCCGGCGCTGGCGCGGGGCGAGCTGCACTGCATCGGCGCCACGACCTTGGACGAGTACCGCAAGCACGTGGAGAAGGACGCGGCCCTCGCGCGGCGGTTTCAGCCGATCATGGTCGAGGAGCCCACGGTCGAGGACACGATCAGCATCCTGCGCGGCATCAAGGAGAAGTACGAGCTGCACCACGGGGTGCGGATCTCGGACTCCGCCCTTGTCGCGGCGGCGCAGCTGTCGCACCGCTACATCACCGACCGCTTCCTGCCGGACAAGGCCATCGACCTTGTCGATGAGGCCGCGAGCCGCCTGCGGATGGAGATCGACTCCAAGCCCGAGGAGCTGGACCAGCTCGACCGGCAGCTTCTCCAGCTTCAGATCGAGGCCGAGGCGCTGAAGAAGGAGGATGACGCGGCCTCCCAGGATCGGTTGACTCGGCTGGAGAAGGAGATGTCGGAGCTTCAGGAGCGCTCGGCCGCGATGACGGCCAAGTGGCAGGCGGAGCGCGACAAGCTCGACCGGGCGCGC
>CADCUU010000147.1 GCA_902805995.1 uncultured Rubellimicrobium sp. | reverse complement strand
AGGAAGCAGAAGCCGAGGCTCACCAGAATGATTGCGAAGCCCGGCATCGTGGCCACCCACCACTGGTCGAGGATGAAGGTCCGCCCGCGCGAGATCATCGCCCCCCATTCCGGCAAGGGCGGCTGCGCGCCGAGGCCCAGGAAGCCCAGGCCCGCCGCCGTCAGGATGATCCCCGCCATGTCGAGAGTGACCCGGATGATCGTGGACGACGCGCAGAGCGGCAGGATGTGCCGCCCGATGATCCGCGCATGCGACGCCCCCAGAAGCCGCGTCGCCGCCACGAATTCGGAGTTGCGCCACGTCATCGTCTCGGCCCGGGCGATGCGGGCATAGGCGGGCCAGGTCGTGATGGCGATGGCGATGACCGCGTTCTCGATCCCCGGGCCAAGGGCCGCGGCAAAGGCCAGCGCCAGCACCAGCTTGGGCATCGACAGGAAGATGTCGGTGATCCCCATCAGGATGCGGTCCGTCCAGCCGCCGAAGTAGCCCGACACCGCCCCCAGGATCATGCCCAGCGGGGCGGAGATGACGGCGACCAGCACCACGATCAGCAGCGTGATCCGTGCGCCGAACACGACCCGGCTGAAGATGTCGCGCCCAAGCTCGTCCGTGCCCATCCAGTGCTCGGCCGAGGGCGGCAGCAGGCGGTTCGAGAGGTTCTGCCCCAGCGGGCTTTCCGGCGCGATCAGCGGCGCGAATGCGGCGGTCAGGATCAGGAGCAGGATGATCGCCCCCCCGATCACCGCGAGCGGGTTGCGCAGCAGAAGCCGCGTGGCCGCATAAGCACGCCCCAGGCTCGCCTGGGTCCGCGAGGCCGGGCTTTCGGCCAGAAGCCACTCGCGTGCGGTCATGCCCGGCTCCTCGGGTCGAGGATGCGGTACAGCACGTCCGAGACCTTGTTGATGACGATGAACACCGCCCCGATCACGAGCGTCGCGCCGAGCACCGCGTTCATGTCGGCGTTGAACAGCGCCGTGGTCAGATAATTGCCGATCCCCGGCCAGGAAAAGACCGTCTCGATCATCACCGACCCTTCGAGGAGGCCCGCATAGCTCAGCCCGATGACGGTGATGAGGGGCACCCGGATCGGCGCGAAGGCGTGGACCCAGATGACCCGCCACTCC
>CADCUU010000146.1 GCA_902805995.1 uncultured Rubellimicrobium sp. | reverse complement strand
CGACGGTGACCAGGAGATCCAGGCGACGCTCGACAGCGGCGTCCGCGACGGCTCCGACCAGGTCTCGGCGTTCTGGCTCAGCGAGACCCAGGACGAGATCGAGAGGGAGGTGCGCGACCAGGTCGCCGCCGGCGACATCGAGTCCTTCACCGTCGAGGTGCCCAAGCCCAGCCTGCTCGGCTCCATCCTGGCCACCTTGCTGCCCTTCGCGCTGATCATCCTGCTGTTCGTCTTCTTGATGAACCAGGTGCAGGGCGGCGGCGGCCGCGGCGTGATGCAGTTCGCCAAGTCCAAGGCCAAGCTGATCTCCAAGGACATGCCGAAGACGACGTTCACCGACGTCGCCGGCGCCGAGGAGGCCATCGAGGAGCTCGGCGAGATCAAGGAGTTCCTCCAGGAGCCCGCCAAGTTCCAGGCCGTCGGCGCCAAGATCCCCAAGGGCGTGCTGCTCTACGGTCCCCCCGGCACCGGCAAGACGCTGCTGGCCCGGGCCGTCGCCGGCGAGGCCGGTGTGCCGTTCTACTCCATCTCCGGCTCCGACTTCGTCGAGATGTTCGTCGGCGTGGGTGCCTCCCGGGTGCGCGACCTGTTCGAGCAGGCCAAGGAGAACGCCCCGGCCATCGTGTTCATCGACGAGATCGACGCCGTCGGCCGGCACCGCGGCGCCGGCATGGGCGGTGGCCACGACGAGCGCGAGCAGACCCTCAACCAGCTCCTGGTCGAGATGGACGGCTTCGACGTCCGCGGCGGTGTCATCCTCATCGCCGCCACCAACCGGCCCGACGTCCTCGACCCGGCGCTGCTGCGACCGGGCCGCTTCGACCGCCAGATCCAGGTCGACGCCCCCGACCTCAACGGCCGCCACATGATCCTCCAGGTGCACTCGCGCGGCAAGCCGATGGCCGCCGACATCGACCTGCGGAGCGTGGCGCGTCGTACTCCCGGCTTCACCGGCGCCGACCTGGCCAACGTGCTCAACGAGGCGGCACTGCTGACCGCTCGCAGCAACCAGAAGCTCATCACCGACGAGTCCCTCGACGAGGCCATCGACCGGGTGATCGCGGGCCCGCAGCGGCGTACCCGCCTGATGAGCGAGAAGGAGAAGCTCGTCACCGCCTACCACGA
>CADCUU010000145.1 GCA_902805995.1 uncultured Rubellimicrobium sp. | reverse complement strand
GCGCGGCCACCCCGACAGGCGACGCGGGCACGACGGACAGGGTCTGAATCTCGGCAAGGCTCATGCGCGCACCCTGCCGCAAGGTGAGCGTGAATGCTAGCGCTGCGTTGCAGCATGACGGCGGCACATGGCCGCGCTGCCCGAAAACCGGGCACGTTTCCGCCAAGCTACTCCGCCCCGAACGGGTCGTCGATCAGGCCGTAAAGTTCAGGCCGTCATGTCGGGCGCGGGCCTCACCTCGACTCCGTTGATCTTCCAGACCCCCTCCAACTCCACCATCTCGTAGTCAAGCACCCAAAGCCGCCCCTCGGGGTCCTCGATCATCACCGTCTGGCGCAGCGCCCCGGCCTCCTCGCGCAGCTCCAGGAATCGTGCCTCGGAGTTGTCCCAGACCATTGGGTAGCCGTTCTCGACCATGGTACCGAAATTCTCGGGCGTGCCGAACATGCCCTGGATCATGGGGCTCGCATCCTCCCAGGCCCCCGGCAGATCGCGCGCCACGAAATCCGACAACTGGCCCGCGATCACCGCCTCGATCGCCGCCCGGTCGCCCTCGTCCTGCGCCATCGCCGCAAGGGGCACCCCCGCCGCTATCGCCGCCGCCAGCATGAATCTCCGCATCTCGGGTCCTCCTCCGCGAGGGATGTCACTTGCAAGATACGGAGCCGCGGCCAGATAAGTTTCACGCAAAGCGCCAGCCGGAGACCACATGCCCTACGCCATCCTCCCCGAGGACCGCTCCGTCGAGGCCGCGCTGCGCCGCATCGCGCGGGAGGAAGCCGAAGGCGCGCTCAAGGCCGTCGGGGGCACGGGCGACCTCGCCCCCCGCGTCCACGAGATGCGAAAGACCGTGAAGAAGCTGCGCGGCCTCCTCCGCCTCGTGCGCCCCGTCTTCCCGGAGGCGAAGGCCGAGAACGCCGTCCTGCGCGACGCGGGCCGCGGCCTCTCCGACCTCCGCGACGCCGCCGTCCAGCTCTCCACCATCGAGCGCCTGACGCAGGACCTCCCCGAGGAGCGCCGCGGCCGCCTCCTCGCGCCCTTCCAGGCCACGGCCCAGGCCCAGGACGCCCGCGCGGGCGAACACCTCCTCCCCGCCTTCGGAAACGCGATGGCCGCCCTCCGCGACCGCAGCGAAAGCTGGACCCTTCACCAGGACGACTGGGACGCGCTGGAGCCCGGCCTGTCCACCACCTGGAGCGCCGCGCGCAAGGCCCTTCGCGCCGCCCGCCACGACCCCTCGCCCGACGCGCTCCACGAATGGCGCAAACGCGTCAAGGATCACTGGTATCAGGCCCGGCTGCTGCGCCCCCTCTGGCCGCGCCTCATGGACCCCCATATCGACGCCGCTGACGAGCTGGGCGAAGTGCTGGGCCAGGTCAACGACCTCGCGGTGCTCCGCGACCGCCTCGACGCGGCCCCTTTCGACGAGGCGCTCCGCTCCGAGGCCCGCGACCTGGCCTCCCTCCGCCACACGGAGCTTATGGCCACGGCCCTTCCCCTGGGCCGCCTCCTTCTCGCAGGCTCCGCCGAGGCACTCACCGACCGCTGGGGCGCCTGGTGGAGGCTGCGCGGCAAGGTGGCCTAGGCCGCCGCCTCGCTCGCGCCCAGCCGCTCCTCGATCAGCCGCCCCGTCTCCTCGACGCCATAAAGCGCCACGAATCCGCCAAAGCGCGGCCCCTCGGTCGCGCCCAGCAGCACCTCGTAGAGCGCCTTGAACCAGTCGCGCAGCGGCTGGAACCCGTGCTCGTTGCCCACCGCATAGACGATGGTCTGCAACGCCTCCGGGTCCTGCGGCCCCTCATAGGCCCGCAGCCGACCGAGCAGGTCCAGCATCGCCGCCCGTTCCTTCTCCGTGGGCGCGCGGAACTGGCGGGTCGGCTTCACGTGCTTCTGGAAATAACGCACCGCATGGCCCGCCGCCGCATCCAGCCCCGGATGCGTCTCGGGCGAGGCGTCGGGCGCATAGCGCCGCAGGTACTTCCACAGCACCCCCTTCTCCTCCGCCCCCGACACCGAGGCGAGGTTGAGGAGCATCGCGAAGGGCACGACCATGTCCGACGCCGGCGGCTGCCCGCCATGGATGTGCCAGACCGCGTTCGACAGCTGCTGGTCCGGCGTCTGCGTCACGAACCCGCGCAAGCTCTGATGGTACTCGTCCACCATCTTCGGGATCACGTCCCAATGGAGCCGCTTCGCCGTCCGGGGCTTCTGGAACATGAAATATGACAGCGATTCCGTCGCCGCGAAGTCCAGCCATTCGTCGATGGTGAGGCCGTTCCCCTTGGACTTGGAGATCTTCTGCCCACCCTCGTCTAGGAACAGCTCATAAACCATGTGGTTGGGCGCACGCCCCCCCAGCACCTCGCAGATGCCGTCGTAGATCGGCGTGTTGGTGGAATGGTCCTTCCCGTACATCTCGAAGTCCACGCCCAGCGCCGCCCAGCGCGCCCCGAAATCGGGCTTCCACTGGAGCTTCACGTTGCCGCCCGTCACCGGCAGCGTCCACTCCCGCCCCGTCCCGTCGTCGAAGGTGATCGTGCCGTCCTTGGCGTTCACCTCCTTCAGCGGCACGTAAAGCACGCGCCCCGTTTCCGGATGGATCGGCAGGAAGCACGAATAGGTCTGCTGCCGCTCCTCCCGCAGGCTCGCGAGCATGATGTCCATGATCGCGTCGTACCGCTCCGCCGCGAGCCGCAGCGTGTCGTCGAACCGCCCCGACCGGTAGAACTCGGTGGCCGACACGAACTCGTACTGGAACCCGAACGTGTCCAGGAAGCGCCGCAGCATTGCGTTGTTGTGGTGCCCGAAGCTCTCGTACTCCCCGAACGGATCGGGGACAGAGGTCAGCGGCTTCTGCAGGTGCTCGCGCAGCATCTCCGGGCCCGGGACGTTCTCCGGCACCTTCCGCATCCCGTCGAGGTCGTCCGAGAACACCACGAGCCGCGTGGGGATGTCCGAGATCACCTCAAAGGCGCGCCGGATCATGGTCGTGCGCAGCACCTCGCCAAAGGTGCCGATATGCGGCAGCCCCGACGGCCCGTAGCCCGTCTCGAACAGGACATGGTCCTTGGCTGGCCCGGACTCGACCCGTTTCAGAAGCGCGCGCGCCTCCTCGAAGGGCCAGGCCTTGCTCGCCAGTGCCGCCTCGCGCAGGGATGCCATGGATGAGCTCCTTTCTGGACCGGGGCCGGTCTCTTCGTTCAACAAGGGCCCCGGGAGAACGCGACCCCATGGGATACCATGGATTGCGCGCCTGCCGTGGGAACCGGGGGCCTCCCTATTGCGGGGTGGGGCTTGCGTCAATAAACCGGCAGGGACCACGGAGGCGCCACGATGACCGACACCATCCTTTCCCCGCAGGACGCGCTGATCGCGATCATGCTGGCGCTGTCCGCCGCCGATGAGACGATCCGCACCGCCGAACTCGTGCAGATCGCCAACATCGTGGAAAACCTCCCCATCTTCGCCGCCTACGACCAAGAACGCATGTCCCAGATGGGCCAGATGGTCATCGGCCTCGTGGAGCAGGAGGACGGCCTCGACCAGCTCTTCGCCCTCGTGCGCCGCTTCCTGCCCGAACGGCTCTGGGAGACCGCCTATGCGCTGGCCTGCGACGTCGCCGCCGCCGACGGCCGCATCACCGAGCCCGAGGGCCGGATGCTGGAGGAGATCCGCGACGAGCTCGCCATCGACCGCCTCCACGCCGCCGCCATCGAACGCGGTGCCCGCGCCCGCTACATGACCGTCTGAGGGCGCGGAGCCAGAAGGAGTTCATCTCCCCGCCTGCCGTCCTCCTCGCAGATGATCTTCACTGGCAGCCATCCCGGGCGCCCGGAACCTTCCGCACTATGGGGTCAGGACAAAAGGCGGACGCCGCCCCTCAGGCGCTCACCAACCCCCAGCGCTGCAACAGCACCTGCTGAAGCCGCCTCGACCGCGCCAGGAACTCGCGGCTCCCGGCCGGGATCTCGTCCTCCGACTCCGCCGCCCGGGCCCGCGCCTCCACATCCGCCGAGAAATAGGCGAAGGCGAGGTCCCCGCCCTTCAGCGTCCGCGCATAGCCCGCCAGCGCGGTGGCGAAGTTGAGCGTCCCCGTCTTGGCCCGCACCAGCGCGGGCGGCATCCGCAGCGCCTCGCCCGCCGCATCCGTCAGCACAATGTCCTTGAGCACGGGCCGCAGCCGCTCCATCACCCCGCGCGAGGCGAGCGCCAGCGCCATCTCCTGCGCCGCGACCCGGCTTTCCCCGCCCAAGCCCGAATGGTCCACCAGCCGCACCCGCGCGCCCGTCTCCTCCCGGATCCAGCGGTTCATCGCGCGGGCCGACTCCGCCGGCGTCTGCGGGTCGAGGCCCCGGGCCCGGCTCGCCGCCAGCCCCACCACTTCGGCGGTGAGGTTCGTGGAATGCAGAAGCATCGCGCGCAGGATATCCACCAGCGGCTCGCTCTCCAGCCGCCCGATCTCCGTCACCTCCTCGGGCAGAGCCTCGATCCGCGACGGCGCGGGCAGCACGATCCCCGCCTCGTTGGCCAACCCGATGAAGGCCTGCCCCGCATAAAGGTCCGGCACCCGCACCGGCAACCAGCGGCCCCCGGCATCCCCAAGCTGCCCCTTGGCCACGGTCCACAGATCCGTGTCCCCCTGCGCCTCGTAGCCATAGACGGGCAGCGACCGCTCCTCAACCGTCATCCGCGCGATGGAGACGGGCGGGCGATGGTTGTCGCCCACGGCCTCCATCCGCACGCGGTACTCGCCGCCCCGCGCCTGCTCCCACTCGAAGTACACGCGGTTGAAGTTGAGGTTCAGCCCCCCGATCGAGGGGTTGTAGCCCAGATGCGCCAGCTGCTCCGCGCTGATCTCCCGCACATGCGGCAGTGCCCCGCCCCAGACACGGAAGCCGCCCACCTCCCGGATGCCCGACGCTGCCAGCGCCTGCGCCAACTCCGCCAGCCGGTCCGTCGTCAGCTCCGGATCGCCCCCGCCCGCAAGGATCAGGTCGCCCTCCAGCCGCCCGTCCACCACCGGCCCCGCCGCCAGCAGCCGCGTGACGAAGCGATGATCCTCCCCCAGCGCGGCCAGCGCATAAAGCGCCGTGAGCGACTTTGCGACCGAGGCCGGGGGCAGCACCACCTGCGGGTCATAGGACGCCACGAGCGTCCCGTCATCCACGTCCACCAGCGCGACCGAGACCTTCCCCTCCAGCCCCGCCTCCCGCACCAGCTCCGCAAGCTCCTCCCGCGCGATGGGCCGGATGTCGCCAAGCTCAGCGGGCATTTCGGGGGGCACCTCGGGGGGCACGGACGACGCGCCAGCCCGGACCTGCGGGCGCGGCACCGCGACAGGCGCCTCGGCCAGCGCAAGCCCCGCCACCGCGGACAGCCCCCCGGCCAAGAGCCCGCGCCGCGTCATCCCGCGCCTGTCCGTCATCGTCTGTCTCCGGCCTGCCTCAACTGGGACGTTAGCCCGCCCCCCCACAGGCGCAACCCCCGCAGGGCCCCGCCGGGGTCACCCCTTCGCCAGCCCGCCGTTATCGTCGCCAGCCCCCCTTGGCCCGGATCGCCGACGACGACAGCGGGTTCAGCGGCATGTTCAGCACCACCCAAGCGGGCGGCCCCCGGCGCGCAAGCATCCGCGCCTCCCCCTCGTTGAGCTGCGCCCCCCGGAACGCCCGCGCCGCCGGGGCGAACCGCGCCGACAGCTTCGCCCCCGGCCGTGCCAGCACCGCGACGGGCACGGTCCCCATGATACGCCGCCAGTCCCGCCAGCGGTGGAACTGGGCGAGGTTGTCCGACCCCATCAGCCAGACGAAGCGCACGCCGGGATAGCGCGGGATCAGCCGCTCCAGCGTTTCGGCGGTGTAGCGCGTGCCCAGCCGCGCCTCCAGGTCCGTGACCTTGACCCGGGGATGCCGCACCAGCGCCCGCGCCGCCGCGATCCGCACCGGCAGCGGCGCGGGCCCCTCCTTCTTTAGGGGGTTGCCGGGGGAGACCACCCACCACACCCAGTCGAGGCCCAGCCGCTGCATGGCCTCCTGCGTGATCTGGACATGGCCCCCGTGCGGCGGGTCGAAGGACCCCCCCAGAAGCCCCACCACCTGCCCCCGCCCGGCGAAGGGCAGCC
>CADCUU010000144.1 GCA_902805995.1 uncultured Rubellimicrobium sp. | reverse complement strand
TCGATCGGCTCATGCTGCTGGTGAAAGCGTTCTCGAAAGTCCGCGCATGCGGCGCGGCGGCGGTGGCGCTTCTGCCCTGGACCGAGCGGCGCAACTACTGGGCGCTTCGAGGTGTGCTGCAAGTGGGCGTCGTGGTTGGCTGCCTGACCCAGGCGGGTTCGGTCGCTGAATATGGTCAATCGGCCCTACCCAACTCGCCTGACCGAGCCGCCCTCATCCGGTCGAGCGCGCCGCCGACGGACAGGATGTCCAAGCCTTCGCTCTTTGCGCAACTGAGGATGCGCTTCAGTTCCAGAGGGCGCGTGTCATAGGGTGACGGCCTGTCGGTCACTCCGTGGGTGAACAGAACGAGCCAGCCGTGCGCACGCGCCGTCTCTGCGATGAGCCGAGGCCAATCGATTTCTCCCTGCCGCCTGTCTTCCAGACCCCCCGCATCCGCATGCGTCGGGTCGAACCCGGCAACGCTGCGGGGCGTGTGGATTCCGCGCAGAACCTCGAACCGCCGACGAAGTGCGATACGGTGCGCGATCCGCACGTGGCCGTAGGGAAACGCGTGGGAGCGGAGGCAATAGCCGGGCAAGAGGGAGCCTATGAACTCCGCATTTTTTTCGACGGACCTCAAGTAGTTCCCAAGGCTGCTTTCCAGAACGCTGCGATGATCGAAGCTATGGCAGCCGAGCTCATGGCCGGCGGCAACCAGTTGGGCCACATCATCGTCCCGGAAGTAGGGAACCCCATCGACGTTCGAGTTGTGGAATGTTCCCGACAGATAGTAGGTGGCCTGCCCCCCTGCCTCGGCCATCAGCTCACCGCCGACGGTCCAGGCGCTCCTTGGAAAGTCGTCGAATGTCACGCTCAAGAGGCCGCGCTCGGTCCGGGCGTCGTGGTGTCCAAGCGGCAGAACGCTGGCGGCCCGGTAGGCGAGGCGCTGGCGGATGGTTAGCGACATGTCAGCGCGCCCTGGCGGTGGATGAAAGTTGAGATCTGGCAAGCAGAGGCTGGCAAAGCGGCCCGTCGCACCACAGTCTGGATCGCGTGAGATTGCTCATTTCCGGACTGTAGCGATCGGCAATAGCGGTAGCGAGAGCTTCGCTGCGCGGACCGAAGTCACGAGAGGCGGTCGCTATTCTTCAAGCAAGTGTTCTAGCCAGACTTCAGGGCCACCTGACGGCGGCCTTCTCCGGAATCGTGGGCTGGACGCGTTTGCACGTATTTGCTTCACTGCTCCAACTTAACAGTTGCCTACACAAATTGCCTGAAACGAAAATGCGAGGCAAGACCTCCGAGCTTCAAGGCTCTGCGCATGTTGGCCAGCGCTCAGAGGCTCACGCGAGCTAGCCAGATGAGCGACCCACTTCAGCGCCGAGGCAAGCCTTGGACCCAGGTTCCACTGTGAATTTGAGGTACGTCGACCGCGCGAGGCAGGCAGGAGGAGCAGGTTCGGGTTCACAAGAAAAATTCCGACCTCGACAGCTTCGTTGAGCGGATGGGAGAGATGGCGACCCTCCGCTTCCTTCCCCAACTTGCTTAGCGGAAATCTCTGACACGCTCCGCCCTTGGCAGCGAACCGCACTGTACCATTTTGCGGATTGTAGGCGCAAAGCGAAGGGGAGAACGCCATGGCGCATCGGCAGACGGTATTCCTGGGGAGCCTGGGGCATTTTGCGGTGCTTGCGACGGGAGCCCTGGCGCAGGAGGCCCGCACTATCACGGTCGCCACCCATTACACCGAGGAACAGGCCGCGCCGCTCCTTGCCTGCTTCGACGCCTATGAGGCCGACCATCCCGGCCTGACCATCGAGCATCAGCAGACGGCCTATGGCGACTTCCTCCAGACGATCCTGACCAGCCGGGTCGGCGGCACGGCGCCGGACATCACCAACGTCTATTCCATCTGGGTCCCGCAGCTCGCGGCGGCGGGTGCCATCGAGGCGCCGCCGCCCGAGATCGCGGAGTGGATCAACGCGAACTACTCGCCCGCAACCGTTGGTGCTGCAACAATCGGCGGGCAGCTTTGGGGCATCCCGACCGAGCTGTCCGTCTATGCCCTCGTATACAACAAGCAATTGCTCGAAGCGGCGGGCTTCACCCAGCCCCCCAAGACCTGGGCCGAACTTCGGGACATGGCCCAGGCGATCACCGCAGCCAACGATCAGGGCAACATCGCGGTCGGCGGCTATGCCTATGGGACTTCGGTCGCCGAAGGCGTGCACCCGTTCTACGCCCAGATGTTCGCGGCAGGCGTCTCGCCCTTCGCGGAGGATGGGCGGAGCACCAATCTCACCTCGCCCGAAGCAGTCCGGATCCTGACGGATCAGGCTGCGCTCTTCGCGGACGGGATCACCTCGAACGAGATCGTGGTGGACAACTTCGCCTCGAACGCAGTCGCAATGCAGATCTCCGCCAACTGGAACAAGTTCGGCTGGCAGGAAGCCTTTGGCGAAGGGTTCGGCGATACCGTCGGCGTGGCCCCTATCCCGACGGACGGGCCCGGCGGAACGATGCTTTACTCCTTCCTCTGGGCCGTCGACTCCACCTCGGACTCCAAGGAGGAGAGCTGGGACCTCCTGCGGTTCCTTAACGAGCCGCGAGAAGGTGGGCTGAGCTGCACTGGCGAGGCGATGGCCGGAATGGGCGCCTTCGCGGGCAGCAACGCCGACCTCGAGATCATGACCGGGGCCGCCGACGAGTTCGACCGCGCCTTCATCGAGCAGGTGACGAGCGGCCGCGCCGTGACCCAGCCCAACATCTGGCAGGCCGCCGAGGTCGACCGTATCCTGAGAGGCTACATCGACCAGGCCTGGGCGGGCGGCATGAGCGCCGAGGAGGCCCTGGCCGCGGCTGACGCCGAGATCCAGGCCATCCTCGACGAGCAGCCCTGATGGGAACCGGCGGGCGTCGCCACACAGGACGCCCGCCATCCGTCGCGCATCCTGTGATCCGTCGCCTCACGTCCAAGAAGTCCATGCCCTGGCTCTTCCTGAGCCCGGCGATCGTGTTCGCGTTCGTCTTCGTGCTGCTCCCGGTGATCTTCGCGGCCTATATCAGCCTGACCACCTGGGACTCTCTGTCGCCGCCGCGCTGGGTCGGGGTGAAGAACTATGAATACCTGTTCGCGACCGACCCGGTGTTCCTCAGGACACTGTGGCAGACGCTGATCTTCGCGCTCGGATCGCTCGCGCTCGGCGTGCCGCTGGCACTCCTCCTTGCCACGGCGCTGAGCCGGGCGCGGCTTCGGGGCGTCTGGAGGGTGCTCTACACGCTCCCCATGGTGACCAACATCGTGGCGATCGGGATGATCTTCTGGTTCGTCTTTCGCCCAACGGACGGCCTGCTGAACCGTTTGCTCGGGGTCTTTGGGCTGCCCGGGCCCGGCTGGCTCACGGACCCGTCGCTCGCGATGCTGTCGGTGATCCTCGTCTTCGTCTGGATGGAGCTTGGGCGGAACATGCTCCTGTTTCTGGCGGGGCTCGGCAGCATCGACGAAAGCTACTACGAGGCCGCGCGGCTCGATGGGGCCGGCAACTGGCAGCTCTTCCGCTTCGTGACGCTGCCCCTGCTGAAACCCACGATCCTGTTCGTGGTGGTCACCGGCTTCATCTCGGGGATGAGTTACTTCACCCTGATGCTGGTGCTGTTCCCGGGCACGCAAGGGGGGCCCGGCCGGGCCGCGCTGACCACGGGCCAGTACATGTACCAGATGGCGTTCGAGGATCTGCGGATGGGGCGCGCCTCGGCCGTGTCCTACGTGCTGTTCGCGCTCGTCTTCGTGGTCACTCTGGTGCAGTTCCGCCTGCTGAAGCGCGGCGGCCTGGAGGCGGGCTGACATGGCCGACACACCCCTGTCCACGGGCGACCGCCGAACGATCTTTCCTGACCGGCCGCTCGCGCGGCCTGCGTCCCGCCGACTTCGCTGGCGCGCGAGGGGCCTTTCGGCCCTGAAATACACGGCCCTCGGGCTCGGCGCGCTCATCATGCTCCTGCCGTTCATGGACATGTTCCTGGGCGCATTGCGTACGCCGGCGGAACGGCTTGCCCGCCCGCCGGTCTATTGGCCCCGTGATCCCCAATGGAGCAACTTCGTCCAGGTCTTCGATACGCTGCCGCTGGCACGATGGATGCTGAACTCCCTCGGCGTGACGCTCGCCATCACGTGCCTGCAACTCTTCACATCCGCAATGGCAGGCTATGCGCTGGCCAAGTTCACGTTTCGGGGCCGGATGGGCATCTTCCGCTTTGCCGTGGGCGCACAGATGTTTCCGTTCTTCATCTTCCTGATCCCTTGGTTCTTCATCCTGCGGTACTTCCCCCTCGTGGGCGGCAACGACTGGAGCGGTAACGGAGGCATAGGCTTCCTGGGCTCCTACGCCGCGCTCGTGCTGCCCTTCGCGGTCTCCTGGTATGGCATCTTCCTGATGCGGCAGTTCTTCATGGCGGTGCCGGACGAACTCCTCGACGCGGCACGGGTGGACGGGGCCGGCGAGGTCTGGATCTTCTTCCGCATCGCCTTGCCGCTGGTGGGCTCGGGCTTGGCCACGCTTGGCATCTTCGTATTCCTGTATCACTGGAACGAAGTGCTCTGGACCATGACAGTTACGCGCACTGATCCCGACATGCAGACCCTGCCGGTGGGCATCTACCTCATGCGCGGACCGTTCGAGCGGGAGGCCACGAAATCGCTGCAGCAGGCTGCGGTCGTGCTCTCGGTCCTGCCGGTGATCGCGGTGTTCCTGCTGCTTCAGCGGTACTATGTCGCCAGCGTGACGTCGGGCAGCGTCAAGGGCTAAGATAGGGGCGCTGTGCTTGCGCGTTCCGGCGGAGAAAGAGGCCGGCGGGACGCAGGCACACCGGACCGGCGCGCAGGTCAGGCCGCCCCGATGCGCCGTCCGGCAGGGTCGAACCAGTGGAGATGCGCGGGATCGGGCAGGATCCGCACCAAGTCGCCAGCACGCACGGGCAGCCGCTCCCGGGCGAGGACGGTGACAGAGCGCCCGGCCACCGAGGCCACGATCAGCGTCTCCGATCCGGTCGGCTCCACGGCCTGAAGCTGCGCAGGAAGGCCGGGGGTGTCGTCCTGCGGCAGCACCCGGATGTGTTCGGGCCGCAGTCCAACGGTCATCCGCTGGCCTACGGTCCCCGCCGGGGGCGCAAATGGCAGGCTAAGTCCGTCGCCGATCGCAAAGCGGCCATTCTCCGCAGTCCCTTCAAGGAAATTCATGGCGGGCGACCCGATGAAGCTAGCGACGAAGGTGTTCGCAGGCCGGTCGAACACCTCGAGTGGATGCCCCTGCTGCTCCACCGCGCCGTCCCGCAGGATAATGATCCGGTCGGCCATGGTCATGGCCTCGATCTGGTCGTGCGTGACATAGACGGAGGTGACGCCCAGCGTCCTGTGCAACTCACGCAATTCGGTCCGCATTTGCACGCGGAGCTTGGCGTCGAGGTTGGACAAGGGCTCGTCGAAGAGGAACAGGCGGGGGTTGCGGACAATCGCGCGACCCATGGCGACCCGCTGCCGCTGTCCGCCCGAAAGCTGCCGGGGATAGCGGTCGAGGAGATGCGCCACTTCGAGGGAGGTAGCCGCAGCGACGACCTGCTCGGCGATGACCGTCCGATGGACCCCGCGCAGACGCAGCGAGAACCCCATATTCTCGGCGACAGTCATATGGGGATAGAGCGCGTAGTTCTGGAACACCATGGCGATGTCCCTGTCCTTGGATGGCAAGTCGTTGACCACCTCGCCGTCGATCGCGACGGTCCCCTAGGCGCCAGCCACTTCCTTCTCGATTTGCGCAGCGATCCGGTAGTGGCTGCCTTCGCGAATAGGCTTGGGCGTGATGCGGAAGCCCTTGTGCTCCTCCGAAAGGACGGAGGTAGACTGTCCCGGATCAGCGCCCATGAGACAGACTGGGGTGTTTTGTGAGAGGAGGATGTCTGGTTCATCGCAGCCACCAAGGAGCGAAGATGAAGCAGACATCCGGGCCAACGAAGAAGGCACCCGCAGACGCCGTCCTGAAGGACATCCGGCGTGTCACAAAGCGCCAGTTCTCCGCCGAGGAGAAGATCCGCATCGTGCTAGTCTTACTGCGTCACAAACGGGGCTGAGGACGCATTGGCGCGGTGCAGCATG
>CADCUU010000143.1 GCA_902805995.1 uncultured Rubellimicrobium sp. | reverse complement strand
TCCACACGCTCGATCCAGACGGATTTCCAGAGACCCGACATGTTGCCGTAGAAGATTACGCCTTCGCGGGTGTCACGTTCCTGCTTGCCGGACAGGATGGTGCGGGCGCGGGAGTTGTCGCGGACCGCGACCTCGATCCGGTGGAGGGTCGCGCCGTGGCCGCCGGGCAGGCCCTTGGCCAGCACGTCGCCGGGGACGAACACGCCGATGGGGTCCCAGGCGCCGGTGTGACGGGCGAGGGAGGTGCCATTCACGAAAATCTCGGCCTCGTGGTCCACGCCTTCGAGGTGGAGGAGGCCCGCCGTCCAGTCGGAGGGAAGCTCGAACACGAGGGCGTAGTGGAGCCGCGCCTCGCCCTCGGGGACGTGGATGCCGTTCACCTTGGCCTGGGGCGGGAAGGGAACCTGCACGGGCTGCACGTCGCCGCCGTTGACCTGGAGAGCCCAGGTGCCGTCGAGCGGCAGCGTTTCCCGGCGCAGGCGCGCGGGGTTGGGGGCCGTGTCCCGGTTGAGGACCGGCAGGGGGCTGAGCCCGGTATCGAGTGCCTTGGTCTTCATGCTCGCCTCGCTCCGTGTGGGGCGTGAGTGCCCCGCGACCGCTTCTGATCGGCGGTTCGGTGACGTATTTTAGGGTGGATCAGGTGGGGGTGGTGAAACGACTGGGGCCGACCCGCATGTAGCGGATCAGTGTGTCCTATATGAGGCGGCGTAGGGGCCGAAGAGGGGTGCGTTCCACATATCTGCGTCTCGGCGATTTGTCTGAAGTCAGGACGAATTCAGCTTAAGCGGGAATTACAGAGGCCGGGTCCTTGCGTCGAGCACCTTGTTTGTGGCCGGACGTTGTTTCCGATCACGAAACCGTGTGTTCTTGATTTTGTGGGGAACCGGATGGTTCCAGCGGCGTTCGGGCGCACTTGGCGGATCGGATATGGGGTGTCGCTTCGCGCGGTCAATGCGGGTTACGCATGGGCAGGCGCAGGTTTCCGCGCCGCGCCCGAGGGGCCGCGGGTGGCGGGCCGGGGAGGCCCTTTCAGAGTCGTCGGGACGAATTCGTCAGGTCGCGGACGATTCGCGTTCCTTGGCCTCAATCTCGTCCAGGACGGCGTCGGGGGCCACGTCCTGCTGAACCTCGCGCAGGTCGTCGTCGGCGCCGGTGTGGACGTCCAGCCTGTCGGCCACGGCGGCGAGGAGGGTCGCGATCTTGGTGATCTCGTGTTCGGCCAGGAGGCTGATCTGGAGGTCGAGGTCGGCGCGCTTGTCGGCGGCCGCGGCCATCCGGTTCTGGCTGATGAGGACGAAGGTGGAGAGGAAGATCGCCTCCACGGAGGCCATCATGGCGAGGACGACGAAGCTTTCGTCCCAGGGCGCTACGCTCGGCACCCAGCCCAGGTTCGCGACGATCCAGAAGCCGAAGAGCAGCAGGTGAAGGACGACGAAGGTCATCGAGCCCGTGAAGCCCGTCACCCGGTCGGCGATGCGGTCGGACAGGGAGGCGTTGGCCTGATCCTGCCGGCGGCGCTCGGACAGCGTCTCGATGTTGCGTTCGAGGACGCGGCCAAGGCCCGGCGGATGGAGGGGCGGCCGCGTGGGGCTGCGGCGTGGGGCGGAAGTCGGGCCATAGGTTGGGCCGTCTGGGGCGGCGGTCATGGGCGCGTCCGTTGGCTGGGGGCGGGCAGAGTAGCTGCTTCTCCTTCAACCGGCGGCGCGCGCGGGTGTTCCCTGGGCCGTCAGGTCAGGAGAAGGAGGATCGCGTAGGCCCCGGTGCCCAGCGCGAAGGCGCCGAAGTTGCTTTCGCGCTCCTCGGGCAGTTCCTCCTTGAGGACATTGAGGACGACGCCCCCGGCGAGAAAGGCGAAGAGGAGGCCGATGGCGGTCTCCGAGAGTGGGCCCAGGACGCCGAGGAGCCAGCCCAGGAGGACGGCGGCAACGAGGAGCCAGCGGCCCTTGTGGCCGTAGACGTCCTTGTGATGCTCGCGCAGGCCGTGGTCGGTGGTGAGGAAGTGCAGGGCCATGGCGACGAAGTAGAGGAGGAGGGAGGGGAGGCCCGTGTCCTCGCGGTGGAGAAGGAGATATCCGATCAGGACGTTGTAGAGGGCGAAGCTGCCGATGTGGATCCAGAAGAGTTCGGCCTCCACGACGTCGCCCTCGCCGCCCTGGCGGCTGCGGGCGCGGGAGGTCTTGGCGGCGCGCTCCAGGCCGTAGAAGACGGCCAGGCCGGCGAGGGCCACGAGGTAGACGAGGGACTCGGCGCGCTTCTCTCCCAGCCCGAAGGATTCTGCGAAGGTGGAGGTGTGGACGCCCAGTTCGGGCAGGATGTGGAGGAAGACATAGGCGACCGCGACCCCGCCCGCGGCCGAGAGCCAGCGGCTGCGGGGGAGGGCGTTCAGGACCTTGAGCCGCCCGATGAGGATGTGGACGGCGGCGAAGCCCAGGACGAAGAGAAGGGCGAGGAGGTTCATGCGGCTCCAACGGCCCTGCCCGGAGCGTGTTCCCGCTGCGTCAGTCCCAGTCTTCTCAGTCCCAGCCTTCGTCGGGAATGTTGAGCGTGGTGCCGCAGGCCTTGCAGTGGACGGCGTCGGGGTCGTGGCGCTGGAGGCCGCAGGTCTGGCAGGGGTGCAGGACCTTGTTGGGGCGGAACAGGACCTGCGCGAGCCGCAGGAACAGGGTCACCCCGAAGATCATGATGACCACGGTGAGCATCCGCCCCGTGGTGCCCGGAAGGGTGATGTCGCCGAAGCCGGTGGTCGTGAGGGCGGTCACGGTGAAGTAGAGCGCGTCGGCGTAGTTGGTGATGTGCTCGTTGGTGCGGTGCTGCGTCTCGTAGACGATGGCGGTCATGATGAAGATGAAGACGAGGAGGTTGGCGATGGCGAGGACCACCTCCTCGGCCTGGTGGAAGGGGCCGTGGCGTCCCTTCATCTCGTTGAGCATCGTGTAGGTGCGCAGGATCCGCAGGGTTCGCAGCACGCGCAGGAAGCCTGCGGCCTCGCCCGTGATGGGGGCGAGGAAGGACACGACGGCGACGATGTCGGTCCAGGTGGACAGGCGCAGGAGCTCGCGCGGGCGGTGGCGGCTGGCCAGCATGCGGGCGACGAGCTCGATGAGGATCAGGAGCCCCATGACCACGTCCACGGTCTCGATCAGGTTGTTCCGTTCGATGAAGGACGTGGCCACGATGAAGGCCAGCGTCGCGATGTCGAAGACGAGGAGCGCCGAGTGGAAGCGGTGGGAGCCGCGGGCGCGGCCTTCGTAGAGGTCCCGGAGCTGGTCGATCAGCCGGGGCCCCTGTCGCGGGCCGGTATCCTGGGCCGGTGTCATGTGCCCGTGGCGGCGACGGCGGGCTGGCCGGTGCGGAGCGTTGCGGCAAGCTCGCGCGCGCGGGCGCGTCCGGTGTGGCCTGCGAGGACGCGCGTCCGGCCGGCCTCCCCTATGGCGTGGCGGCGTGTGTTTGGCAGGGCAAGGGCGCGGAGGACGTCGTCGGGAGTCTCGGCGATGACGATGGCTTGGTCGGGGGGCAGGAGGTCCGAGAGGCCGCGCCAGGAGTCGGAGATGATGGGGGTGGCGCAGCTCGCGGCCTCGAACAGGCGGACGGAGGGGGACCAGCCCATGCGGCGCATCGCGTCACGAGTGACGTTCAGGGTGAAGCGCTGCGCGTTGTAGAAGGCGGCGTGGTCTGCGGGGGGCAGGTGCTCGATCCGTTCGACGTTCGCGGGCCAGTCGATGCCGTCCGGGTATTGCGGGCCGGCGACGACGAAGCGGAGGTCGGGGCGCAGGCGGGCGGGCTGGATGAGGAGGCGGTCGAGCGTGGGCTGGCGGTCGTCGCTGTAGGTGCCGAGATAGCCCAGGTCCCAGCGCTTGGGGGCGTCGGGATGGGCGGGGTAGCCCGAGGGATCGACCGAGCAGTAGAGGGCGGAGGCCCGTCGCGCGCCGCGGACCTGTTCGAGGTGGTCCAGCACCTCCCCGCCCGAGAAGGAGAAGTAGGTGTCGAAGAAGGGGATCTGGCGGGCGGCGAGGTACTCCTCGCGACCGTCGTCCAGCGCGGCGAGGGTGACGGGCGTGTCGATGTCGTAGAAGCATAAGCTCCGCAGGTTCATGGCCGCGAGGCGGTCGATGAGGCGCACGCCGTCGGGGACATAGGAGCCCACGATCACCGCGTCTGCCGACCGCAGGCGCGGGGCAAAGCGGGCGAGCATCGCGTCCATGTCGTCGTAAAGCTGGAGATCGCAGAAGTCGGGCGAGGGGAGGTCGCGGTGGGCGCCGGAGTACCAGGGCACGTCGCGTTCGAGGAAGAGGGTGCGGTGGCCTTCCTCCGCCAGCCCCCGGAGGAGGGCGCGGAAGGTGGTGGCGTGGCCGTTGCCCCAGGAGGAGGAGAGCGACAGGCCGAGGATGACGATGTCGAGGGGGCGGGTTGCGGCCAGGGTCGGTGTTAGGATCGGGGCCGGAGCCGGGGCCAGAATTGGAGCCAGAGTCGGGGCCTGTGTCATTGCGCGGCCTCGAGCCCCGCATGGGCGCGGAAGAGCGCGTCGGCCTGTTCGGCCCGTTTGTCGTAGGTGTGGTGGGCGAGGACGCGGACGAGGGCGGCCTGACCGATGGCGCGGGCGCGTTCCGGGGTGACGGTCTGGACGAGGTCGGCCACGTCCTGCCCATCGCGGGCGACGAGGACCTCCTCGTTCGGTTCGAGGAACAGCTCGATCCCCTCCCAGGCGTCGGTGACGAGGCAGGCGCCGGCGCCCGCCGCCTCGAAGACGCGGGTGGCGGGGGAGAAGCCGTTGGCGGCCATGCTGTCGCGGGCGACGTTGAGGACCATGCGCGGCGTGCAGTTGAGCGCGTTGTGGTCGGCCGTGGGGACGTGCCCCAGGGCGCGGACGTTGTGGGGCAGGTCCGAGCCGGGCCAGCCGTTGCCGCCGAGAATGAAGCTCCGGTCGGGGAGGCGGGACGCGGGGCCCAGGAAGAACTCGTGGACGCGAGCCTCGCGGTCGGGGAGGCGGTTGGCGAGGAAGGCCATGTCGCAGGCGAAGCGCGGGTCGGGGGCTACGGGATGATGGGTGTCGGGGTCGAGCGCGTTGTAGACAGGGACGCAGAGGCGCGCGCCGAAGGCCCGGTACTGGTCCACGACCGGGTCGCCGCCGCCATAGGTCAGGACCATGTCGAGGTTGGGGAGGACACGGCGGAGGGCGTGGGATTCGTCGGCGTGCATCTCCGCCAGCGTGGCCGGGGCGTCGACGTCCCAGAAGACGCGGGTGGCGTCTGGCCGCGCGGCGGCCATGACGGATTGCAGCAGGAGGTCGTCCTCAAAGCCCACGCCGGAGGCCTTCACGACGATGTCGTAGCGCGCGGCCTCCTGCGCGACGCGCATCAGGGCCTCCACGGTGCCGTCGTAGACCACGACCTCGGCCCAGTCGGGGGGGTCGATGTCGCGGTTCTTCTGGCGGTCGTAGACGTCGGGCTCGAAGAAGGTCGTGCGGTAGCCGCGCCGGGCGAGCGCCCGGATCATGCCTCGGTAGTAGGTGGCAGCTCCGTTCCAGTAAGCGCTCAGCAGGCTCGAGCCGTAGAAGGCGATGGTGCGGCTCATGCCGATTTCCTAGTGCGGGCGGGGGTCTTGAGTTCCTCCAGGATGCCCAGGAGCTCGTCCACGCGGTGGCGGCAGGTGTGGCGGGCCTGGATCGTCTCCAGCCCGCGCCGCGCCTGATCGGCCCGCATGGCGGGGTCGGCGACGAGGGCGCGCAGATGCGTCCGCATATCCTCCCCGTTCTTCGCCCACAGGAAGTCGCCCGGGCGGAAGAGCCCCTCGGCGTCGTCCCATGGGGCGGAGACCAGCGGAATGCCGCAGGCCAGCGCCTCGAAGGGGCGAATGGTGGGGATGCCGGGAAGCTCGCGGACGTAAGGGCGGCGGGGGACATGGACGGTGACGAGGCGGCGGGCGAAGGCGCGGGGAACCTCGGCGTTGGGGAGCCACCCCTTGTAGGCGATGCCCGCGCGGCGGAGGCGGGTCAGCGCGGCGGCGGGGTAGCGGACGCCGTGGATCGTCCCACGCAGGCGGAGGTCGGCCACGGGTTCGATCAGGAACTCCCGAAGCTCGGCGCTGCGCTCGTCGTCGCCCCAGTTGCCGATCCAGACGAGGTCGCGCCGGTCGGCGCCGGCGGCGGGCGCCAGCGGCCGGAAGACGCGCGTGTCGGCGGCCTCGTGCCAGGTCCAGGCGCGCTGCGTCCAGCCCTTCTCGAGGTAGATCGAGCGGATC
>CADCUU010000142.1 GCA_902805995.1 uncultured Rubellimicrobium sp. | reverse complement strand
GGTGACGGTGGCGCCCAGGAACGGGAACAGCGCCCGCGCCTCGTTCAGTCCGATCTCCTCCATCTCCAGCGCGCCCAAGTCGTGGTCGAAGGCCTCCGCCTCACTCGCATCGGCCACCATCAGGAGCCCGCGCGGAGACAGCACGCCGCGGCCCTCAAGTTCCGCCCGGCTCGCGCGGGTCAGCGCCACGGTCGAGGCCGCGCCGTAGGTTTCCTCAAAGATCGCAGCGGAGCGCGAGGAGGCGTGATGGGCGAGGTTCGCCTCGGCTTCTAAAAGAAGAACGGAGCCCAGGGCCGACAGCCGGGCCGCGGCGGAGACGCCGGCGATTCCGCCGCCGATGATGATGAAATCCTGCATGCGGCGGACCATGCCGACCTGCGCGGCGACCGGCAAGCCGTCAGGGCAGGCCGCGGTTCACCCGGACGCGTTCGGAGTCCGACGGCCGGCGCGGCAGCACCGCCGAGACTCCGGGCGGAGCCTCGCGGGGAACGGGGGGCAGGGCCGCCATGTCGGGCTTGGCGTCACGGTCGCCGAAATGAGCGCGAAGCCCGCGGATGCGGTCGAGGAACGGGAAGCCCTCGGGGAGGCCGCGCCCCGAATCCACGATCAGGGCCACCGCCGCGAGGCTGTAGAAGGCGACAAGCATCGCCCGAAGAACGTTCCTGACCACGTCTCACCCCTTGCGCCCTGTCGGCTCAGGGTGGCGCGTCATGTTGGCACGAGCAAGGCCGGGGGAACGCGCCCCCCGGCCCCGTTGGCTCAGGACGGGATCTCGCCCGAGATGCCCTCGACGTAGAAGTTCATCGACACGAGCTCCTCGTCAGTCGCGACCTGACCCTCGGCCAGCCAGGGCGTGCCGTCCTGCTTGTTGATCGGACCGGTGAAGGGGTGGTAGCTGCCGTCGGCGATGGAGGCCTGAAGAGCCTCGGCTTCGGCCTTGACCTCGGCCGGCACGGCTTCGGTGATCTCGCCGATCGCCACTTCGCCGTCGCCGATGCCGCCCCAGGTGTGGGTCGAGGTCCAGGTCCCGTCGATCGCGGCCTGCACCCGCTCGATGTAGTAGGGCGCCCAGTTGTCGATGATCGAGGAGATGCGCGGCGTGGGCTTGAAGGCCTCCATGTCCGACGCCTGCCCGA
>CADCUU010000141.1 GCA_902805995.1 uncultured Rubellimicrobium sp. | reverse complement strand
CCCGAGAACTCCCTCCCGCCCAACTGGCTGCACATTCCCATCGGCTACAACGGACGGGCGTCGTCCGTGGTCGTTTCGGGCACTCCGGTCCGCAGGCCCTGGGGGCAGGTCAGGCCGCAGGGAACGGACGCCCCCGTCTTCGCACCCTCGCGCCGCTTCGACATCGAACTCGAACTCGGCGCGGTCATAGGCACCCCGTCCGAGATGGGCCGCCCCGTCACCGTGGAGGAGGCCGAGCGCATGATCTTCGGCTATGTGCTCCTCAACGACTGGTCGGCGCGCGACATCCAGGCCTGGGAATACCAGCCGCTCGGCCCCTTCCAGGCCAAGGCCACGGCCACCACGATCTCCCCCTGGATCGTCCCCTCCGAGGCGCTGCGCCCCTTCCGCGCGCCCGGCCAGCCGCGCGAGGTTCCGCTGCTGCCCTATCTGGAGGAGCCTCATCCCATGGGCCTCGACCTCGACTTGGAGGTGGAGCTGACGCCGGACGGCGGCGCGCCCACGATCATCAGCCGGACCAACGCCCGCGAGCTGACCTACTCTTTTCCCCAGCAGCTTGCGCATCATACGAGTTCGGGCTGCCCCATGCAGACGGGCGACCTCCTGGGCTCGGGCACCATCTCGGGCCCGGATCGGGACAGCCGGGGCTCCCTCCTCGAACTGAGCTGGGGCGGCAAGGAGCCCTTCGCCATCGACGGCGGACACCGCAGCTTCCTTGAGGACGGCGACCGGGTCGTCCTGCGGGCGCAGGCGCGCGGCGACGGCTACACCATAGGCTTGGGGGACTGCATGGGGCAGGTGCTGCCCGCCCTGGCCGACCCTTACGCCCGTTGAACCGGGTGCTGACCGCCGAGATGTCCCAAGGTCCCCTCCTTGCAGGATGACGGCGCGCGTGGCGCGAACGGCAACATGGTGCCAGCGGTTGACGAACAAAGGCCGGCTGCGCTGCCGTCACGGCGCATCATCTTCCGAACTCAACGCAAGTCATGCACCGCCCCGCTCGGGAGAGGGGGCATCCGCGCCGCGCCCCCGATCCCGGGCCGCCGTCAGAGGCCGCATGCCACGAAAGCGCCGAAAATGTCGTGAATAGGCCCGGCCAGAAACAGTTCGTTAATGGCCGTCCTGTATACCTCAGATGACTCGCAAAAGCTGCTCGAAGGGGACCCGGACATGACAACGCCATGCAAAATTGCAGGGTCGGGCGATCTCGGTCTCCGGACAGGATGCCGGCCATGATCCACCTCGTCGGCGCCAGCCTGCGCCACAGGCAGCCTGTCTGGGCGGGCCCGGACCGTGCTCAGGGTCGCGGCACGATCCGCCCTGCGCAACCTCCGGCTATCGGGCCCAAGCGGTTCGACTCGCTCTCGGCGCTCTCGCCTGACGCGATCATCTGCGCCGACGGCTCGAACAGGATCACGTCCTGGAACAAGGCCGCCGAAACGATCTTCGGCCACCCCGCCAGGGACGTGCTGGGCCAGCCGCTCAATATCATCGTCCCGCCGGAGTTTCGGGCGCGGCACGACGCGGGCCTTGGCCGGGTCGCGGCCGGAGAGGCCCCGAAGCTGGCCGGACGGATCGTGACCGTGACGGCGATGCGACACGACGGGACCGAGTTTCCCATCGAACTCTCGCTCACCCACTGGACGGAGGAGGGCCATCACCACTTCGGCGCGATCATCCGCGACATCACGGAGCGCCGCGCCACCGAGGATCGCCTCCGCCGCGAGGCCGAGATCGACCACCTTACCGGCATTCCCAACCGCAAGCTCCTGCTGGAGCGGATGGAGGAGGCGAGCCGGGCCGGGCAGGAGGCCGCGCTGATCCTGTTCGACCTGGACGGGTTCAAGGATGTGAACGACAGCCTCGGTCACGCGGCAGGGGACGAGGTCCTGAAGCAGGTCGCCCGACGTCTTGAGGAGCGCGCCGCAGGTTGTAGCCTGGTCGCGCGCCTGGGAGGCGACGAGTTCGCCATCTTCGACACGCGGCGACCCGATCCGGCGTCTCTTCAGGACCTCGCCCACGTCCTGGTCGCATCAATCGAGAAGGCGATCCCCGTCGAGGAGCGCTGCGTCTACGTGGGCGCGGGTGCAGGCTTCGCCGTGACCGACGGGGCGTGCTGGACGCCCGAGGACCTCCTGCGCGACGCCGACCTCGCCCTTTACCGCGCCAAGGCGGACGGACGCAGCCATGTCCGGCTGTTCACCCCGGATCTCCTGTCCATCTCGCAGGCACGCATGTCGGTCAGCTCGGACCTGCGCCAGGGGTGGGAGCGCCGCGAGTTCGAACTTCACTACCAGCCGCAGATCCGCCTCGCCGACAGGGCGCCAACCGGGGTGGTGACCGGGGCCGAGGCCCTGATCCGCTGGAACCACCCCACAAGGGGACCGCTGGGCCTCCCGGCCTTCCTTCCCGTCCTTGAATCGAGCCTGCTGGCCGGTCCCGTCTTCGAATGGAGCCTGAGAGCCGCCTGCGAACAGGCCGCCCGCTGGCGGGGACGCGGCCCCGAAGACCTCCGCATCGCGGTGAACCTGTTCGCGGGCCAGTTCATCCCGGGCGACCTGCTGCGCGTGGTCGGCCGGGCACTTGCCGATTACGGCCTTCCCGCGACCGTCCTCGATCTGGAGCTGACCGAACGCACGATCCTGCGGAGCGACAGCCGCATGCTCGCGGACCTTCACGTCCTGCGCGCCCAAGGCGTCGGCATCGTGCTCGATCACTTCGGGACGGGTGATGCGTCCATCGCGATGCTCCGGGATCACCCGCTCACGCGGATCAAGATCGACCGCTCGCTGGTCGGCGGCATTGGGCACCGTCCCGGCGATCTCGCCATCCTCGAGGGCGTGGCACGGCTTGGCCAAGGCTTCCGGCTGGCCGTCACTGCCGACGGGGTGGAGACGGCCGAGCAGGCGCGTCTCCTGCGCCCGCACTGTTCCGATGCCCAGGGCACCTACTTCGGCCATCGGGTGCCTGCGGAGGAGTTCGAGGCCCTGCACCTCTCAAGGTGCGCCGCGCTCCCGTCCCATGTTCCGGGGATGCCGCCCGAGGCGCCCGAACGGGCCGCACCGCCTCGCCGGGCAATGTGCAGCTCCTAGCCACGGCCCCGATGCCGCCCCTCACGACGCTTGCGCCCGGATCGCAGCCCGCACCTCCTTCTCCAGCCCAAGGACCAGCAGCAGCAGCAGCCCGCAGCCGAGGATCGCAGAGCCGTCCAGAAGGGACACCGCACGCGTTCCGAACACCGCTTGCAGGGGCGGCGCGTAGGTGAAGGCCAGTTGCGCCGCGACGGTCAGGCCCACCCCGATCAGGACGGCGCGGGTGCCCAGCACCCCTTTCCATGTCAGCGACGATCCATGCACGTATCGCGTGCTGAACAGGTAGAACACCTCCAGCACCACGAGCGTGTTGACCGCGATGGTCCGCGCCTGCTCCAAGTCCAGGCCGCGCCGCAACGCCCAGAAGAACATCCCGAAGACAAAGTCCGCGAACAGCGCCGAGGCGAGGACGATCCGCCAGACCAGTTCCTCCGACAGGATCGGCTCGTCCCGGCGCCGGGGCGGGCGGGCCATGACCCCGGGCTCGGGGGGCTCGAAGGCGAGGGCCAGGCCCAGCGCCACCGCCGTCACCATGTTGATCCACAGGATCTGCACCGGCGTGAGCGGCAGCGTCCACCCCGCCAGGATCGCGAGGAGGATCGTGATCGCCTCGCCGCCGTTGGTGGGCAGCGTGAACTGGATCACCTTTCTCAGATTGTCGAACACCGTGCGCCCCTCTCGCACCGCCGCGACGATGGAGGCGAAGTTGTCGTCCGCCAGCACCATCTCCGCCGCCTGCTTGGACACCTCCGTACCCTTGATGCCCATCGCGACGCCCACATCGGCGCGCTTGAGGGCCGGGGCGTCGTTCACCCCGTCGCCGGTCATCGCCACCGTCAGCCCCTGCGCCTGAAGCGCCTGCACGAGCCGCAGCTTGTGCTCGGGCGTGGTGCGCGCAAAGACCGAGGTGTCACGAACCGTCCGCGCCAGCCCTGCCTCGTCCAGCCGGTCGATCTCCTCCCCTGTCCGCACGGCGGGGTCGTCCGCTAGGCCCACCTGCCGCCCGATCTCGCGCGCGGTCACCGCATGGTCGCCGGTGATCATCACGACCCGGATGCCAGCAGCGCGCGCCTGCGCCACCGCCTCGACCGCCTCCTCGCGCGGGGGGTCGATGAAGCCCACGAGACCCAGCAGCACCAGCCCTTGGCCCACATCGGCAAACGTCAGGTCCCGCTGCCCCTCCCGGACCGCCCCGGTGGCAAAGCCCAGCACACGCTGCCCCTGCGCGGCCAGCACCTCGGCTCGCGCCGACCATTCCGCACGGTCAAGCGGCGCATCGCCCGCCGCGGTTCTCACGGTGCCCGCCATGGCCAGCACGCGTTCCGGCGCCCCCTTCACGAACACCGCCGCGTGCCCGTCGTGATCGTGGTGGAGCGTCGCCATGAACCGATGCTCGGCGTCGAAGGGGATCTCGTCGGTGCGCGTATCCTTCACCCGCAGGCTGGCGGCGTCGATCCCGGCCTTGGCCCCCAGCACCAGCAGCGCGCCCTCCATCGGGTCGCCCGCCACAATCCAGTGACCCTCCGCCCGGTGGAGCTGGGCGTCGCTGCAAAGCACCGCCGCGCGAAGCAGCTCGCTTAGGACAGGATCGCCCGAGGGATCGACTAGATGCCCGTCCCTGACCAGGGCTCCGGTAGGCTCGTAGCCGACGCCGCCCACCCCAAAGTCGCCGCCGCTCGTGGCCAGGGACCGCGCCGTCATCTCGTTGCGGGTCAGGGTGCCGGTTTTGTCCGTGCAGATCACCGACACCGAGCCCAGCGTTTCCACCGCCGGCAGCCGCCGGATCAGGGCGTTGCGCGCCGCCATGCGACGGACACCGACCGCCAGCGCGATGGTCATCACCGCCGGAAGCTCCTCCGGGATCGCTGCCACGGCGAGGCCCACGACAGCCATGAAGGCGTCGCCCAGCGCCCAGTTCCGGACCAGCACGGCAAAGCCGAAGGCCAGCACCGCCGCCATCAGGACGGCCAGCGTCACCTGCCGGGCGAAGCGGTCCATCTGCACGAGGAGGGGGGTCCTGAGCGGCTCCACGGACCCCAGAAGCCCGCTGATCCGGCCAAGCTCCGTGCCAGTGCCGGTCGCGATCACGACCCCGGTCGCCTGCCCTGCGGTCACGAGCGTCCCGGAAAAGGCCATGGAGGTCTGGTCGGCCAGCGCCGCCCCGGCCTCCACCGGCTCCGCCGATTTCTCCACCGGGACGGACTCGCCCGTCAGGATCGCCTCGTCGATCCGCAGGTTCCGCGCCCGCAAAAGCCGCAGGTCCGCCGGAACCCGGTCCCCGGCTTCCAGAATCACGACGTCGCCACGCACCACCTCGTCCGCAGGCACCGACAGCCGCGCGCCGCCGCGCAGGACCGAGGCCTGGGGGTCGATCATCGCCCGGATCGCGTTGAGAGCCTGCTCGGCCCGGCCCTCCTGGACAAAGCCCACGAGCGCGTTGACCACCACGACCGCCACGATGACCGCCGCGTCGACCGGATGCCCCAGCAGCGCCGATATCGCCGCCGAAGCGAGCGGGACATAGATCAGCAGGTTGTGGAAGTGGAGCGCGAGGCGCATCCAGGGGCCCCGCCGCGCCGCCTCCGGCAACCGGTTTGGGCCCTCCCGCGACAGCCGCTCCGCCGATGCAATGGGCGTCAGCCCCTCCGGGCTTGCTTCGACGGCGGCAAGGCAGTCTGCCACCGCCAAGGCATGCCAGATGGGAGTTGTCGGATGCGCCGGACCGTTCATGTCGCCTCCCGCAGTTCGGCTGTCCGATAGGCCAACCGCCCGTCGTTCATGCCCGCCTCGGGCCGACGGTTCGTTGACCTGCGTCAAGTGGCACCAGGGCGCGCGGGCTGTCCCGCCACATACCTCACGCACGACCCGTAACGACGCGACGCCCCCGACGACTTAGGTCCCCTTCCGAACACCCGCAGGGCAGGCATCGCGGCCCTGCCATGCCATTCACATAACCCCGAGCAGCTAACCCTCCTGTCAGCCGTCACCGGCGATGAAGGACCCCACACCCAAAGCCAGCCCCGCAGCGCTGAACACCAGGACCGCCCCGCCGCCACAGGCTCCGCTCGACGCGCTAAGCGGCCGGACCTGTCCTCGCTCCCGCTGGACAGGTACACCACCCCCAAGGTCAACTGGATCAAGCACGAGACCGAAGAAGAGGAGCGATCCGTG
>CADCUU010000140.1 GCA_902805995.1 uncultured Rubellimicrobium sp. | reverse complement strand
ACCTCCAAGGCGGCGGTCACAGCGCCGAAGCGCAGGGAGAACCAGAGGGAGTTCCAGAAGCTCGGGTCTGCGAGGACCTGCTGGAAATTGCCTAGGCCCTCTAGGCGCGGCGCACGGAGCGTCTCGAAGCCCACGTCCGAGACGGAGTAGACCAAGTTCAGGATCGTCGGAAAGCCGAGAAGCGCCAGCAGGAACAGCACCAGCGGCGCGCCAAGGATGCGGGTCTCTCGTGTTATTGCTGCGGCCAAGTGTTTTCGCTCCGGCAGGGGATGGCCGGGCGGCAAGTTGCCGCCCGGCACGACGGGTCACTGCTCCGCGGACAGGAGCTCGGTCATGCCCTGGGTGGCACTTGCCAACGCCTCGTCCAGCGTCGTCGTGCCAGCCCAGTAGCCCGTGAAGTCCGCGGCCTGCCGCTCGTAGACAGTGAGTGCGTTGGCTCCCGTGGCGCCGTTCATGACATACCCGTAATTCGCGGCGTATTCGCCAAGCTGGACCAAATCGGGACGCTCAGCTGCGACGGCCTCGAGCGCCGCGCCGGTGAGGCCCGGCGCGCCGCCTGCCCGGGCGTAGATCGCCATGGCCTCTGGGGTGGCAAGCCACTGGAGGAAAGCCTGCGCACCTTCCGGGTTCTCAGCGTTGGCGTTGATCCCGAGGCCCAGGCCGTGGACATGCGTGAAGCGCCCCTCGGGGCCTGCGGGCGGTGCGACAGTCGCCGTCACCTCGGCCACGGCCGGCGCGGTCTCCGCATTGGTCAGCTCGCTCGCTGCCGCGTTCCACTGGAGCATCGTGGCAACCTGCCCCGAGGCGAAAGCGGCGTTAGCTTCGGCGTACTCGTAGGAAGTCGAGTCCGGAGGAGTGGCGCCAGCGTCGAGCAGCATCTTGTACATCTCGAGGCCGGTCCGATAGGCCTCGGAGTCCACCGTCACCGCCCCGCTATCGTCCATCCAGTCCGCGCCGTAGGATCGCGGGATCGACTGGAACACCATCATGTTGAACAGAAGGTTCTTCATCTGAAGAACCGTGCCGTAGCGCGTCGGGCTGTCCGGATTTACCGACTGCGAGAAGTAGAGCGCAGTCGCCGCCCAATCCTGCCAGGTCCATTCGTCGGGAGCCTTAGGCGTAAGCGCCTCGCCGAGATGCTCCT
>CADCUU010000139.1 GCA_902805995.1 uncultured Rubellimicrobium sp. | reverse complement strand
GCCCGGCCCAGTCCTTCATGGTCCGGAGCGGGTTCGCGGCCATAGGTCGGCCCCGGCGCAACACCCTGGCCCCAGTGGCCCCACCCGACCCCGGATCGGCCGCCCTCCTATCCGAACGGATAGGCCGACGCTCCGTCTGGGCGGATGACGGAACTTACGCAGACATGGCAATCCCTTCGGCACAAGCTTGGAGCCCTACGATGTCTTTCCTGTCCCGGTCGTTTCCCGCCATCCTGACATGCGGCCTGCTCGGCCTGCCGCTGGCGGCGCAATCCCTGCCCGCCCCGGAAGGCGAGCCCCTCCTCACCGTCACGGGAAACATCGGCCTCACCAATCAGGGCGATGCCGCGGTCTTCGACCAGACGATGCTCGAAGCGATGGACCCGGTCATCATCACGACCTCGACCATCTGGACCGAGGGCGTGCAGACCTTCACGGGCGTGCCGCTCGCGCAGCTGGTCGAACTCCTGGGCGCCGAGGGCGAGGTGATGATGGCCACCGCCATCAACGACTACACCGTGGAGATCCCGCGCGAGGACTGGGTCGAGAACGGGCCGGTCGTGGCATTCCTGAACAACGGCGAGCCCATGTCCATCCGGGACAAGGGGCCGCTCTGGATCATCTACCCCTACGATGACAATCCGGACTATCAGACCGAGGTGATCTACTCGCGCAGCATCTGGCAGCTGGACCAGATCCACTTCGGGGACTAACGCCCCGGGGCAGCACCAACCACCTCGGAATGACCCGATGCCAGCCGCCGCCGCCACAAACCGCTTCCGTCTGCCGGGATGGGTCCGGGCGGCCGCCCTCGTTCTGGGGATCGGCAGCTGCCTGACGCTTGTGGCGGGCCTGTCCTGGATGGCGCGGCAGGAGGTGGACGGGCTCTCCACCGCCAACTCCGACAACGTGCAGTGGGGCCTCGCACAGGCGCAGGTGGAGCTTCTGCAATTTCAGCTCGCGCTGGAGAAGGCGCAGGACGCCTCCGACCGTCTCGGCGACGTGAAGCGGCGGTTCGACGTGTTCTACAGCCGCGTGTCCACCCTCGACCGGGGAGAGGTCCACCGGTCCCTCCGGCAGAACCCCGAATTCGAGGCTCTCCAGCGCCGGGTCGCATCCTTCCTGGAAGCATCGGCCCCGCTCATCGACGGGCCGGAGCCCGCGCTCCTCGCGGCGCTCCCCCGGCTCGGCGATCAGGCGCGCGGCATAGGTGAGGACGTGCGCGCCCTGTCGCTGGCGGGCCTCGGCATCTTTGCCGATGCGTCGGACAGGCAGCGCGAGAAGCTGGCCCTGACGCTCGCGCTCCTGGCTTCGTTCCTCGCGGTGCTTTTCGCCGGGCTGGTCCTTCTTGCGGTCTCGCTCGCCCGGGTGGCGCGCGTGGCCGACGCCCGCGCGCGGGAGGTGCAGGACACCGCCGCCCGGCTGCGCACTATCGTGGAGACGTCGCTCGACGCCATCATGATGATCGACCGCACCGGCGCCATCCGGGAGTTCAACCCGGCCGCCCAGCGCATCTTCGGCTGGGCCGCCGAGGAGGCGCAGGGGCGCCGCGCCATCGACCTTCTCCTGCCCGCAACGGAAGCCGCGAGCCTGAAGGACGGCCCGTTGCGCCTGTTCGACGAAAGCGGCCGCCTTCCGCCAAGCGACCGCCAGTTCGAGCTGACCGCCATGGACCGCGCCGGGCGCCGGTTCCCGGCCGAGTTCTCGGTCGGCAGCGCTGATGTCGAGGGGGACCGGGTGTTCGTGGCCTTCGTTCGAGACATCTCCCGCCGCAGGGCCGCCGAGGACGGCCTGACCGAGGCGCGCGACCGCGCCCTTGCGGGGGAGCGCACCAAGGCCGAATTCGTCGCGGTGATGAGCCATGAGATGCGCACCCCGCTCAACGGCCTGCTAGGCTCCATCCAGCTCCTGCGCGACGAGGAGCTGAACCGGACCCAGAGCGCCCTTCTCGACCGCATGGAGTCGTCGGGGCGGCTGCTCCTGGGCCTCGTGAACGACGTACTGGACCTCGCCAAGGTCGAGGCCGGCAAGATGAGGATCGAGCGGCGGCCCTTCTCGATCACGCAGCTGCTCGACGGGGTGATGGAAACGACCTCGGCCCTGGCCGCCGCCAATGACGACGAGCTGTCGTGGTCCTGGGTCGGGCCCGAGCGCGAGGGCGCCGTGGGCGATGTCCGTCGCATCCGGCAGATCCTCCTCAACCTCGTGGGCAACGCCCTGAAGTTCACGCATGGGGGCCGCGTCGATATCGAGGTGGAGATGCTCGGCCCCGACGACGGCATGGCCGAGTTCCGCGTGATCGACACCGGCATCGGCATCGCGGCCGAGGATCTCGGCCGCATCTTCAACGACTTCGAGACCCTGGACTCCTCCTATGCCCGGCAGGCGGGCGGCACCGGGCTGGGGCTCGGGATCGCCCGCCGCCTCGCGGACCTCATGGGCGGAGAGATCGGGGCCGAAAGCGAGCCCGGCGAGGGGAGCCTGTTCTGGCTGCGCGTGCCCGTGGGACCACCGGTCGACCTGCCCGCCTCCCCCACGAACGCCGCCAGCCCTGCCCGGCCACGCCCGGGGCGGCCGCTCGACCTGCTCCTCGTGGAGGACAACGAGATCAACCGCTTCGTGGCCCGCCGGATGCTCGAAGGCGAAGGGCACCGAGTCACGGAGGCCGTCAACGGTCGCGCCGGGGTGGAACTGGCCGAGGGCAAGGCCTTCGACGCCATCCTGATGGACATCTCCATGCCCGTCATGGACGGCCCGGAAGCCACGCGCCTGATCCGCACCGGCCGGGGCGCGTCAGCCCGGGCCCCGATCATCGCCGTGACGGCCCATGCCCTGCCCGAGGAGGTCGCCCGCTTCCGCGAGGCCGGAATGGCGGACTGCATCAGCAAGCCGATCAACCGGGGCGAGCTTCTCGACCTCCTGGCCCGCCTCCTCGATCCGGAGGCCGCGCCGCGGGACGCCGCCCCGAGCCCGGAGCCCGAGGCGGACCTGATCGACGAAGCGCATCTGAGCGATCTCCTGACAGGATTGCCGGAGGCCAGCCGGGCCACGCTGCTGGAACGATTCCTGAAGGAGATGGACGAGGCGATCCCCCGCCTGGCCGCCGCCCCGCCCGAGGAGGAGGGCCTTGTCGCCGTCGTGCACAAATGCGCGGGAAGCTGCGGCACCTTTGGCCTGATCGGCTTGCGCACCGCCCTTTCGCGGATCGAATCCGCGTTCAAACGGGGGGATGCCGTGGATGCGGCGGAGCTTCGGGCTCTGGCCGACCTTTGGCAGCGCAGCCGAAAGGCGCTCGTGACGGGGCGCCTGCCCGCCTGACCCGGTCGCCCGAAACAGGAGAGCAGCCCTTCCTACGATCGGACCTGTGGCAGGCTCCCTGACAAGGAGCACCCCGCCCGGAGCCGGTCCTCTGGCCCTACCTCGCCCCTATCCGCCCGGATGTCGCCCTCCCCCGCCCGGCCCGCGCCTCCGGGCTGGGTGAGACCGAGACCCGCCCCTCAAGACGAGGTCATGGGCCCGGAAAAGTCACCTTGCCCGGCTTGGACCAGGGTCGTGACCCAATGAGGTCGCGCACCCATCCGTTCGGATTGCTGATCGCCGCGTTCCGCGCCCTGCCCCATCCCGACCTCCGCGTGCGCCTCGTGGGGGACGGCCCCGACCGTCCCGCCCCCGTCAGGCCCGGGCGTCTCACCCCTGCGGCTCGGGCAGCGCTCCACCCCGGACTGCCCGCGCCACCTCCAGCCCCCCTTTGACAGCACTAGGAAGCCCCCGCATGAAGGGACGGGCGGATCGCGGCACGCGCCTCTGCAGGGACTGACGCCCTGCGCGGCTTGCCCTCCGCCCGGATCGAACGCGGCCGCTGTTCCGCGAAAGGGGGCGCTGTGAGCCATGATCGGCATCTCGTGGTCTTCTCCGGCGCCGGCCTTTCGGCCGATAGCGGGATCGCGACCTTCCGGGGGCCTCATGGGCTCTGGGAGAACACCTCGATCGACGAGGTCTGCAACTTCGACACCTGGGAAGAGCACCGCGAGAGCGTCCACCGCTTCTACAACGCCCGCCGCGTCGGTCTGGCCGGGGTGGAGCCCAACCGGATGCACCGCCTCCTTGCCAACTGGCAGACGCGCTGGCGGACGACGCTGATCACGCAGAACATCGACAACCTCCTCGAACGGGCGGGCGCGCAGGATGTGCTCCATGTCCACGGCTTCCTCACCGAGATGAGGTGCCTCGCCTGCGAGGCGGTCTGGGACATCGGCACGACGGCCTGGGACCCATCTCAGGACCGCTGCCCCAACTGCGGGTCGGACTTGGCGGTCAAGCCTAACGTCGTTTTCTTCAACGAGCCCGCCCCGCTCTACGGCCCCATGTCCGACATCCTGGGCTCCCTGGGCCAGGACGACGTCCTCGTGGTGATCGGCACGGACGGCGCGGTGGTCCCGATCGGACGGGTGGCCGAACGGCTGCGCTGCCGCAAGATCCTCAACAACCTCGATCCCGTCGCGCCGGAGGAGTTCGTCCCCGGCATGGTCCATCCCCGGCAGTTCAACCGCACGCTCTTCAAGCCCGCCGCGCAGGCCGCGGGCGAACTGGACGAGATCGTGACATCCTGGATGGAGGCGTGGTCGGGCTCGGGCCTCTGAGAGCGGCGGGGTCAGGCCGCGGGGCGAAGCGGGTCCAGGGGGCGCACCTGATCGAGCATCCTGTCGAGTTCAATCTCCACGTGGACCTCGCCGTCCTCATGGTGGATCCGCGCGCCGGTCCCGCTCACCAGGCGCAGCAGGACCCTGTTCTCCCGCAGGCAGAACAGGTCGGCCGTCCGGAACCCGCGCGAGGCCAGAACCTCCAGCCCTTCCTCGAAGAGGGCGCGGCCCAGCCCCTGCCCCTGGTAGCGGTCCTCCACCGAGATGGCGACCTCCACATGCCCGGGCGAGGTCGCATAGGCCTCCAACACCGCTCGAACGGCGCCATCCTCCACAAGCTCCAGCAGAAGCTCGGGACTGGCCCGGTCGGCCATCTGGTCGAGGGCGTCGGGTGACGGGTTCCCCATGAAGCGCAGACGCCGCGACCCTGGCCCAAGGCTCCGGTAATGCCCCTTCAGATGAGATCGCAGAAGATCGAGATCCTCCGACTGCGCCACGAGCCGCAGCGGAGTGGCAGACTGAGTGGGCAGTGAGGCGGCGGGCATGGCCTGTTTCGACCTGATTCAGCGGGTATGTGCCCTAGGTAGATGGGCCCTATCGAAGCGGACCGCAAACCCCGTTTCCGCAAGGCAGCCTTGCTTGGACGGAATGGCCGGGTCTCCGCGCCGCGGGGCTGCCGAATAAGCGCAAGCCAGACACAAATCCCGAGCCAAGACATATCGCCCCTGACGCTGCCCGCCTACTTGGCAATCAGCACCGCACGAAAATCGTTGACGTTGGTCAACGTGGGACCGGTGACGACCTGGTCGCCCAAGTGCCCGAAGAACCCGTGGGCGTCGTTGCGGTCGAGAGCGGCCCGGGCATCGACCCCCAAGGCGCGCGCGCGCGCCAGCGTGTCGGGGCCGATCACCGCGCCCGCCACCTCGGCCGCCCCGTCCACCCCGTCGGTGTCGCAGGCCAAGGCATGAATACCGGGCGCGCCGTCCAGGGCGATGGCCAGGGCCAGCGCGAACTCGGCGTTGGGCCCCCCGCTGCCGTCGCCGCGCCGGGTGACGGTCAGCTCTCCACCCGACAGGAGCAGCAGCCGCGCACCGGGCGCGAGGTCGCGCTGGGCCTCTAGGGCCTCGGCCGCCATCCGGTGGGCCACGTCGTGCGCCTCGCCCTCGATGGCGTCGCCTAGCATCCTCACCTCGCAACTCGCCGCCCGGGCCATTGCCTCGGCAGCGACCAGCGACTGCGCGGGGGCCGCGACGACCCGAGCCGTGACGCGGCCGAGGCCCGGGTCCCCCGGCGGCACGACCCCGGTGGGCCGGGACAGCGCCGCGCGGACCGAGTCCGGGGCATCGATGCGCCAACGGTCGAGCAGGGCCAAGGCTTCGGCGGGCGTCGATGCCTCCCCGACCGTGGGGCCCGATCCGATCACGGCGGGGTCGTCGCCCGGCACGTCCGAGATGAGGAGCGAAAGCATCCGGGCCGGGTAGGCCGTTGCGGCCAACTGGCCGCCCTTCACGCGGCTCAGGTGCTTGCGGACCGTGTTCATCGCCGAGATCGGCGCCCCGGACGCGAGAAGGGCCGCATTCACCGCCTGCTTGTCGGCCAGCGTCACCCCCGGCGCCGGCGCCACAAGGAGCGCGGATGCGCCACCCGAGATCAGGGCCAGGACGAAG
>CADCUU010000138.1 GCA_902805995.1 uncultured Rubellimicrobium sp. | reverse complement strand
GGGTCAGGCGGGGCTTGCCCTTGTGGCGCGCCTCCGGGCGGACGGGTTCGAGGGACAGATCACCCTGGTCGGCGCCGAGCCGCACCCCCCCTATCAGCGCCCTCCCCTCTCCAAGGACTACCTTCTGGGGGAGAGCCCCAAGGAGCGGCTCTTCCTGCGGCCCGAGAGCTTCTACCCCGAGCACGGGATCGACCTGCGGCTGGGTGCGGAGGTGGCGAGCATCGACACCGGGCGGCAGGTCGTTGGCCTCGTGACCGGGGCGGAGATCCCCTACGACGAGTTGGTGCTGACCACGGGATCGTCGCCGCGCAAGCTGCCTGCCGCCATCGGGGGCGACCTGGGCGGCGTCCTTGTGATGCGCGACATCCGCGACGCGGACCGTCTTGCGCCCGAGATGGTGCCGGGGCGGCACGTCCTTGTGGTGGGCGGCGGCTACATCGGGCTGGAGGCGGCGGCGGTCTGCGCCAAGCGCGGCCTCAAGGTTACGCTGATCGAGATGGCGCCGCGCATCCTGCAACGCGTGGCCTCGCCCGAGACGTCGGACTACTTCCGCTCCCTGCATGCGGGAATGGGCGTGGAGATTCGCGAAAGCGTGGGCCTCGACCGGCTGTTGGGCGAGGCGGGCCATGTCCGGGCCGCGCTCCTGTCCACGGGAGAGGAGCTTCCGGTGGACCTCGTGCTCGTGGGCGTGGGGATCGTCCCCAACACCAAGCTCGCCGAAAGCGCCGGGATCGAGGTCGAGAACGGCATCCGGACCGACGCGCATGGCCGCACCTCGGCGCCCCATGTCTGGGCGGCGGGGGACTGCGCGTCCTTCCCGCACGGGGAGGGGCGCATCCGGCTCGAATCGGTGGGCAACGCCATCGACCAGGCCGAGACGGTCGCGCGCAACATCATGGGGGCCGAGACGCCTTATGTCGCCGCGCCGTGGTTCTGGTCGGACCAGTACGACACCAAGCTCCAGATCGCAGGGCTGAACACGGGCTATGACCGGGTCTATGTCCGGCAGGCCGGCGAAGGGCTTTCCCACTGGTACTACTGCGGCGACCGGCTCGTGGCGGTGGACGCGATGAACGATTCGCGGGCCTACATGGTGGGCAAGCGGCTCATCGAGGCCGGAAAGTCGCCGGCACCGGACCTGCTCACGAATGCGGCGACGGACCTCAAGGCGCTCCTGAAGGCGTGAGACCCGCGCCGTGAGGATAGTCGGAGGCGAGAACCGGGGCCTGCGCCTTGCCGAGGTCGGCGAGGGCGACGCGGCGGCCCATCTGCGGCCCACCAGCGACCGGGTGCGCGAGGCGATCTTCAACCTGCTCGACGGCGGGCGCTTCGGCGAGGTCGTGGAGGGCGCGCGGGTGCTCGACCTCTTCGCCGGGACGGGTGCGCTGTCGCTGGAGGCGCTGTCGCGCGGCGCGGCAGAGGCAGTGCTTGTCGAGGACGGGCGCGCCGGGCAGCGGCTGATCCGCAACAATATCGAGCGTGCGAAGCGCGACGGGCAGGCGCGACTTCTGGCCGTGGATGCGACGAAGCTGGCGGCACAGACGGGGGAGCCGTTCACGCTGGTTTTTCTCGACCCGCCTTATGGCAAAAGACTGGGGCAGCAGGCCCTTGGAGGGGCGATTCAGGGAGGCTGGCTCGCACCCGGGGCCGTGGTGGTCTGGGAGGAGGCGGGGCCGATGATGCCCCTGGCCGGGACCACGTTCCTCGACCGGCGGAGCTATGGCGGAACGGTGGTGACGCTGCTTCGGGCCGATTAGGCTCTGGACGCGCGTCTGAGTGGGGCGGCCTATTCGGCCCCGAAGGGGTCCAGCCCTATAGCTCTGTCGCAGCAGGGGCACCTTCGCTAAGAGCCGTTAGGCGCTGCGGTGCAGAGCGCTCCAGCCACTGCGCCACAGCCATCCCGGCATTGCCGCCTTCAAGCCCCTCGCACCGAGGTATTCGGACGCCGCGCTCCTGAGGTTCGCCACGAGGGGTTTGTTGCGAAGGCGTACCTCGCCGCGTCCGCCAATCGACGCCAGCGCCGTTTCGTGTCCTGGCCACAACCCCTCGCGACCGAGGCCCGACACAGGTTTTCTTGTCCGCCGGTGCCAGTCAGGCGGCCTCACCCTGCCCATTCCCGTCCGCCAGATCCTCGAGAACATCACGCCCCCGCGCCTGGGGCACGAGGGCGTGACGGATCGGCCAGACGCGAAAGGGCTCAGCCCTGGTCGGGGCGCGCCTCCGGGCGGATGGGCGCGCCGCTCTGCACTTCGATGACCAGTTCGGCCTCGACCTCGACGGCCGCCTCGGCCGCGATCGCAGCGGGTGCCGTGGACGTGGAAAGGCGCTCCACCGGGGCCAGATCCTCCGCCGCCATCAGGAAGGGACGAGCTTCGGGGCGGATATGGGGCCGCTCGCCCTTGAGGATCGCGGTGAAGCGGACGGGCCCCGTCTCGCCCGTCAGGCGGGCGCGGTAGATCGGAATGGATTCGGACACGCGCATCACATAGGTGCGCGTCTCGGCGAAGGGGATGTGCTCGATCCAGTCGACCACGTCCACGTTCGCGTCCCGGATGTCGCCCCGGCTTCCCATCCACTGGCGCGGACGGCCCGGCCCGGCGTTGTAGCCCGCAGCGATCAGCACGGGAGAGTTGCCGAACATCTCCTCCAGCATCTGGAGGTAACGGGTGCCGAGCGCCGCGTTGTATTCCCAGTTCGTCAGCCGAGACTGCGAATAGGGCAGACCAAGCCAGCCCGCGACCTCGCGCGCCGTCGCCGGCATGACCTGCATCAGTCCCTGCGCCCCCACGGGGGAGGACACGCCCGCGTTGAACTCCGATTCGCGGCGCGCGATCGAGAGGGCGAGGTCCGTGCCCACGGGCCACTCGCGACGCGCCATCGGGTGAAGCGGGAAGTAGGCCGTGGGCACGACCACCCCGCGCTCCACGGCCGCCTTGCCGGCCAGCACGGCGATATAGGGCTCGTGCATCTCCTCAAGGAGGTGGGCGAGTTGGCCTACCAGCGCGCGGTCCGCGGTGCGGGCGATCTGAAGGGCGAAGCGGCGCGCGTCGTCCCTCTCCCCGGCGGCGAGGAGGAGGAGCATGGCCTGGGGCATCTCGCCCGCCATTTGCAATGACCGGCGCCAATCGCCGAAATCCTCCTGCCCCGCCAAGCGCGGATCAAGGGACAGGCCCAGACGCTCGGCGGCGAGGAGGCCGTAGAAGGCAGTCTGGTGGCGGGCTCCACGGGCGTAGGAGAAGGCCGCGTCGTCGGTCCGGCCCAGCGCATCCTCAGCCCGGCCTTGCCAATAGGCGGCGCGCGACCCGGAGATGGGACCCTCCACCGCTTCCTCAGAAGCCTGGAAGTGCGCAAGCGCCCGCTCCGGCTGGTCGAGGTAGCGCAGGGACAGGTACCCCGCGAGCCATTCCAGATCGGCGTAGACGTCGGAATGCTCGGTCAGTCTGTGCGAGGCGGCGAGGTCATAGGCCTCTCGGGCGCGCCCCTCGCGCATGAGCCAGCGGACGATCTGGGCGCGCCACGCCGCCCAGCGGAAGGGCTCCCCCAACCGTTCGGCGGAGCCGGTGCGGGCCTTGAGGATCGCGAGCGCGGCCGAGTAATCGCCGTCCTCCGCCAGGTGGTTGTAGCGGTCGTAGGCCAGGCCCGGATCGTTGCGGAGAGCGGCCGGAACCTCCGCGATGCGGGACTTGGCGTTGCCGTTGCCGCGGATCAGCGCGATGCGGGCGCGCACCAAGGCCCTGTCGCCGTCCTCCAGAAGCGGCAGCATCCGCTCCGCATCCGAGGTCCGCCAGCGCCAGAGCATCGCCTGCGCGCGATCGTCATGCAGCGGCGAGAGCCATTCGGGGAAGGCGTTCGCGAGGGTCGCCACGCCCGTTTCGTTCAGGGGCTTCTCGAGCCAGACGGCCTCGAGCATCTCGCGCGCGTCGTCCTCGCGCCCAAGGTCGATAAAGGCGCGGGCCAGCGCGCGGGCGCCCTGCCCCGTCTGCGGAAGCTCCTCGCCGAAATAGGCCAGCACGTCCTCGGGCGCGGCGCCGGAGGGGATCGAGGTCTCGCCGCTCGCGCGGAGGTCGTCGAGGTCGGGCCAGTCGGGATGCGCCTCCAGGAAGGCCGCGTATTCCCGGAACTCCCCGCCGGAGTCGCGCAGGGCGCGCCAGTCGAGGATGACCTCGACCACTGGCCCTCCATCCTCGGCGGCGGCGAAGGCCCCCTCCCAGTCGCCCGACGCGGCCTCCCGCGTGGCCTCGCGAAGCGCCGAGATCGCCGACGACTCGGCCAGAGCGGGCCCTGCCGCAAGGACGAGGGTGGCAAGGGACGCCGCAACACGGCGGAATGTCGGGCGCAAAGCTTCCGGGAATCGCATGAGGCGCAAGGTCCGTGAACGAGGATTCGGGGAATTCCTCGTCAGGATACGGACATGGCCCCAGGGAACAAGTCACTAACTTGGCAGTGGGCGGAAAACCGTCTAGGGGTTCGCCGCCGCGCAACGGGGTGCTTCGCCCCGCCGGTCCGATGGATCAACGGAAAGGACCGCCAGAATGTTCCAGGGCTCGCTTCCCGCTCTCGTGACCCCCTTCCGAAACGGAGAGCTGGACCTCGACGCGCTGAAGCAGCTGGTCGAATGGCAGATCGCCGAAGGGTCGCACGGCCTTGTCCCGGTCGGCACCACGGGCGAGAGCCCGACCCTGTCGCACGAGGAGCACGATTTCGTCGTCGAGACGGTGGTGAAGCTCGCGGCGGGTCGGGTGCCGGTGATCGCCGGGGCCGGGTCGAACAACACCATCGAGACGGTGCGCCTTGTCGAGGCCGCGAAGCGCGCGGGCGCGCAGGCGGCCCTGGTGGTCACGCCCTACTACAACAAGCCAACGCAGACGGGGATGATCGCCCACTTCACCGCCGCGGCGGAGGTAGGCCTGCCCATCGTGATCTACAACATCCCCGGACGGTCGGCCGTGGACATGAGCCCCGCCACCATGGGGGAACTGGCGAAGCACCCGATGATCGTGGGCGTCAAGGACGCAACCGGCGACCTGAGCCGCGTTCCCAAGCAGCGCATCACCTGCGGCAAGAAATTCTGCCAGCTGTCGGGCGAGGACGCGACCGCGCTCGGCTTCAACGCCCATGGCGGGCGGGGCTGCATCTCGGTGACGGCGAACGTCGCGCCCCGGCTTTGCGCCGAGTTCCAGGAGGCGACCCTGGCCGGCGACTACACGAAGGCGCTGGAGATCCAGGACCGGCTCATGCCGCTCCACGAGGCGATCTTCCTGGAGCCGGGCGTCGCGGGAGCCAAGTACGGGCTGTCGCTGCTCGGCCACTGCTCGGAGGAGGTGCGCTCGCCGCTTCTCCCGCCCACGGACCGCGTCAAGGAGGCGATCCGCGCGGCCATGGTCCATGCGGGCCTGTTGAACGGGTAACGGGGGACCGGAAAGCGGGCTCCGGCCCGCGATCTGCGCGCCTATCCAGATAGCAGCCTGCCAGGTTGAGGCGATCGCTCGTCAGAACGGCACCGGGCTCTTCACCTTGAACTGCCGCCCGCCATCGGGGTGGCGCAGCGACAGGCTCTCGGCATGGAGCATGAGGCGCTCATGCTCCCGCGCGGGCCCCTCGGCGTAGAACGGGTCGCCCAGGATCGGGTGGCCCAGGGCCTGCATGTGGACGCGGAGCTGATGGGACCGGCCCGTCTCCGGGTAAAGCCGCACCCGCGTTTCGTTGTTCCCGCGCTTGAGGGCCGTCCACCGCGTCACGGCGGGGCGCCCTTCGGGAGAGACGATCTGCTTGGGCCGGTTGGGCCAGTCCACCATGAGCGGGAGGTCCACGACACCCTCTTTCTCGGCCATCTCGCCCCAGAGACGGGCGATGTAGGTCTTCTTGGCCGTCCGCTCCTCGAATTGCCAGCCGAGGTGTCGCTGCGCGAGCGGAGTGAGCGCGAAGACCATCACGCCCGACGTGTCGCGGTCGAGCCTGTGAACCAGAAGGACGGTCGGAAACACCCGGCGCACCCTCTCGATCAAGCAGTCGGCGAGGTGCTCTCCCTTCCCGGGGACCGACAGAAGGCCCGAGGGCTTGTCCACGAAGACGAGTTCATGGTCGTCGTGCAGGATCTTCAGGGGGTCCTGGGGCGGGTCGTAGGTCGTGTCCATGCGGGGGCATGTGGCGGAGCGGAGCCCGCATGGCAAGGGCGGCGCGGTTCGCACGCCAACCATCCCGCTGTCCGGGAGCTCCCTCGGGGGTGGGAAAGTTCGAGCCCTCGACAATCCCATAAACATCAGGGCTCCTGAACGGGAGAGACGATCAGTCCGGCCCGGCTTCTGGGTAGGTGGGCACGTCAGGGGGCAGGTCGTAGTAGTCCCCCTTGTAGGCCGTGAAGATGTGAATGTCGGGCGCACGGGCGGCCAGCGCGTCGAAGAGCCCGGCCTCCATCGACAGGAGGCCCGTGGGGCCGTCGAAGGCGATCTTGGTCCCGCAGGTCGGGCAGAAGCTGCGGAGCGCGCCGCCGGGGCCTTGGAAGGTCGTCACCTCGCCTTCGATCCGGGCCCGGCGGTCCGGGTCGTCGAAGCTGCGCGGGAGGTGGCCCGAGGTCTTGCGGCACTGGACGCAGTGGCAGGCCGTGATCGCGCCAGGCTCGCCGTCGAAGGTCACGGTGACGGCGCCGCATAGGCAGGAGTCACGTAGCGCGCCCTCGTGGACTGGGGCAGGATCAGGCTGGTAAAGTTGCCGAAGGTCCGACAGTCTCGTGGGCCCATCCACCGCCCCCAGCGCGACGCCGATCTCGTCCGTGCCGTGCTCCTCCCAGAACAGGAAAGCCCCGCAGGTCGGGCAGAAGCCTCGGCGGGCACGCGGGCTTGCCTCGTACCAGCGCGGCTCGCCGTCGATCTGCAGGTCGCCGCGCGCCACGTCGGCCGAGGCCCAGTCGCCGCCCGACATCCGGCGGCATTGGGAGCAGTGGCAGACCGAGGAGCGCCGGACCGGGCCCGTGACGTTGAGCCGAATCGCCCCGCAGTGGCAGGAGCCCTTCACCCGAGCCGCCCGAACGTGTCGGACAGGATCGCGCCAAGCTCCCGCACGTCCTCCTCGTCGAAGGCGTCGGGCTGGTCACTGTCGATATCGAACACGCCAAGAAGTCGCCCCGCGCCGTCGCGCACCGGGAGAACGATCTCGCTCCGTGTCGAGGAGGAGCAGGCGATGTGGCCGGGGAACGCCTCCACGTCGGGGACGAGCTGCACCTCGCCCGTGCGGGCCGCAGCGCCGCAGACCCCGCGCGCAAATGGAATTACGAGGCAACCGTGCCCGCCCTGGTAGGGACCGATCTTCAGAAGCTCGGGCCCGACGACGCGGTAGAAGCCCGTCCAGTCGAATCGGTCATCGGCGTGATGCACCTCGCAGGCGACGGTGGCCATCAGGGCCACGGCGTCATCCTCGCCTTCCGTGAGTGCGGCAATCTGGTTTCGGAGATCGAGGTAATGGGCGCGCATGGGGCCTCTCGTCATGATGCCGGGCGCATCAGGCCCGCGGATCACCGAAAGAGCAAGGGCCCGGGGATCGTCCCGGATTGGGAAACTGACTGGCCAGGGGCCGCCGCGGTTGTGCCTGCATTCCTCCGCACCGGGGCCCGTCTTGTGGGGCATTCATGACCTCACGGCACGGACCCTCGGCGCCGCACGGCGATGCCCCCACCTCCCGGGTGGCTGCCGAGGGAACCGACCTGTGCCGCGCGCCCCTTCAGTTCAGCGGGGCTTGAAGCTCGTAATGGCCGTCCTCGAAATCCCCGAACATGTCGGGCAGGTCGGGATGATCGACGGGCTGGCCAGACGTGTCGGGCACAAGGTTCTGCTCGGACACATAGGCCAGGTATGTCCCCTGCTCGTTTTCGGCGAGGAGATGGTAGAAGGGCTGGTCGCGGCGCGGGCGGCTGTCCTCGGGGATGGCCTGATACCAATCCTCGGTGCTGGAAAAGTTGGGGTCCACGTCAAAGACGACGCCGCGGAAGGGATGCTTCCGGTGGCGCAGCACCTGGCCCAGTTGATATTTCGCTTCTGTCATGTGCATGGCTTCGGCTCTCCGATGGTTCTATTGGAGTTCGCCGCGCCTAAAAGTCCACAAAATTGCCGTAGTTCCGCCAAGAAACAGTCCGTGTCGTCCCGACTGACAGTGACCGCCTGACGCGGATCTTCGTCCTGGGTTCACGACCCAGTTTCCCGACCGCCCGGCATGCGCTAAGGTGGAGGCAACAACAGGCGGGATGACCCGCCGGTCCAGTCGAGGGACATCGAGCATGAGCAGAACACTCCGCGCTTTGGCGCTCGTCCTTCTTGTCGCGGCCTGTGGCGGCAATCGGGAATACTCGGCTCCGCGCGAGCTCGACAACGCTTGCGCGATTCTCGACCAGCGGCCGAGCTACCAGCGCGCTTTCCGGGAGACGGAGCGCCGCTGGGGGGTCCCCATGGCCGTGCAGATGGCAATCATCTACCAGGAATCGAAGTTCGTCGGGAACGCCCGGACGCCCCACCAATACGCGCTGGGCGTGATTCCCGTCGGCCGTCAAAGCTCGGCCTACGGGTACAGCCAGGCGCTGGACGCCACCTGGGCCGAATACCAGCGCGCCCATGGACGGGCCAAGCGGGACGACATCTTCGACGCGACCGACTTCATGGGCTGGTACATGTCCCAGACCACGGCCGAGCTGGGCATCCCTCTCAACGACACGCAAAATCAGTACCTCGCCTATCACGAAGGACGCTCGGGCTATGCCCGGCAGAGCCACCTTGAGAAGGCTTGGCTGATGCGGGTCGCGGCGGACTTGGAGCAGCGGGCGGCGATGTACGACGCCCAACTTCACTCTTGCCGCCGGGCCTGAGCCGCAGCGCCTGACCGGACGCGCCGGGGCCTACCGGCCCCAGCTGTCCATCTCCGCCTGGATGTTGAAGGGCCGGTCGCCGATCCGGGCGCCGGTCTGAACGTCGTTGAGGACCACGGTCGTCGGCGTGCCGGTGTCGTCGGTCACGACCCACTGACGCAGCTCCACCGGATTCGCGGTAAAGACGAGCTGGATCGAGCCGTATTCGGGATGCTGGGGGTCCTGCGCCGTCACGGTGGTGCTGGTCCCGTCCGAGCTGTGGCCCGTGACCATCCCGGCGCGCGAGAGGTCCACGTTCTCTGCCAGGATGATCGACAGCGGCGTCTCGGAAAGGGGGAACCGCTGCGGCGCCTCGTTGGAGTTGGCGTCGAAGATCGCGACCTGCCCGCCGCCCGAGATGAACATCGATCCGTTGGTGTCGTAGTCGAATCGAATACGGCCGGGCCGCTTGATCTGGATCGTTCCGGTGTCGATGGAGCCGTCCGCGTTCACCTGGGTAAAGGCGCCCTGCGCGGTGGAGAAGGCGTTCAGGTAGTTCGAGATCTCCTGCAGCGAGAGCTGCTGGGCAAAAGCCGCGACCGGCGCGAAGGCGAAGGCGGCGGCGAGGGCGATGCGGCGCATCATGCGGAAATTCCTTTCGGGAGGCCTTGGTCGTCGACGACCCATATAGGGCCCCGATCACCGGAACCCGAAGGACAGGCGATAACAAGAGGTCGAAAGCCGGTGACCGGAGCCCACCAAGGTCCGGATCCCCCACGCAACCTGTTTGACTAGGGGCAAGGCCCCGGTCACCCCCGTGGGGCGGACCGGGGCTGAAGGTCAGTGCGGCTCGGGAACCAGGATTTCACGCTTGCCGACGTGATTCGCGGGCGTCACGACGCCCTGCTCCTCCATCTGCTCCACAAGTCGCGCGGCCTTGTTGTAGCCGATGGCGAGCTTGCGCTGGATGTAGCTCGTGGAGCACTTGCGGTCCCGGGCCACGATCTGCACGGCCATGTCGTAGAGCGCGTCCTCGGTCTCGTTGCCGGTGGGGAGGGCGGGGTCAGGCCCCTCGCCCGGCTCGGGCTGCTCCTCCAGCACCGCGCCCACATAGGCGGGCGGGCCGAAGCCCTTGAGGAAGGTCACGATCTCCTCGACCTCCTCGTCGGAGCAGAAGGGGCCGTGGATGCGGGTGATCCGCCCGCCGCCCGCCATGTAGAGCATGTCGCCCTGGCCCAGGAGCTGCTCGGCCCCCTGCTCGCCCAGGATGGTGCGCGAATCGATCTTGGAGGTGACCTGGAAGGAGATCCGGGTCGGGAAGTTCGCCTTGATCGTGCCGGTGATGACGTCCACTGACGGGCGCTGCGTCGCCATGATGAGGTGGATGCCCGACGCCCGCGCCATCTGCGCGAGGCGCTGGATGCAGGCCTCGATCTCCTTGCCGGCGACCATCATAAGGTCCGCCATCTCGTCCACGATGACGACGATGAAGGGCAGGATCTCGGGCATGAACTCGTCGGTCTCGAAGACCGGGTCGCCCGTGTCGTCGTCGAAGCCCGTCTGGACGGTGCGGGAGAACATCTCCCCCTTGGCGAGGGCGTCGCGGACGCGGCCGTTGTAGCCCTCGATGTTGCGGACGCCCATCTTGGACATCTTGCGGTAGCGCTCCTCCATCTCGCCCACGACCCATTTGAGGGCGACGACCGCCTTCTTGGGGTCGGTGACGACGGGGGAGAGGAGGTGCGGGATGCCGTCGTAGACCGACAGTTCCAGCATCTTGGGGTCGATCATGATGAGCCGGCATTCCTCCGGCGTGAGCCGGTAAAGGAGCGACAGGATCATCGTGTTGATGGCGACCGACTTACCGGAACCGGTGGTTCCCGCGATCAACAGGTGCGGCATCTTGGCGAGGTTCGCGACCACGGGCTCGCCCCCGATATCCTTGCCGAGCGCGAGCGGCAGGCGGACCTGCCCGTCCTCAAAGGCGCGGGTGCTCAGGATCTCCCGCAGGACGACCTTCTCGCGCTTGTCGTTGGGAAGCTCGATGCCGATCACGTTGCGGCCGGGAACGGTGGAGACGCGGGCGGACAACGCCGACATGTTGCGCGCGATGTCGTCGGCCAAGCCGATCACGCGGCTGGCCTTGAGGCCGGGGGCGGGCTCCAACTCGTACATGGTGACGACAGGGCCGGGGCGGACCGACACGATCTCCCCCTTCACGCCGAAATCGTCGAGCACCTGCTCCAGCGAGCGGGCGTTTTCGGACAGGGCGCCATCGGACAGGTGATGGCGCTGGACCTCGGACGGGTCGGCCAACAGATCCAGGGGCGGCGGCGCATAAGCAGGGGCAGCCGGCGCGCGGGGGGCGGGCCGAACAGGCACGGGGGCCGGAGCTGGCGCACGCGTGGGGGCGACCGGGGCCCGCATCGGAGCCTGAACCGGGGCCGCGGCCTGGACAGGCGCACGCAGGATAGGCGCGGGCATCTCGTCCATCTCGTCATCGAAGGACTCGTGTTCGATGGGCAGGGGCTCGGCGACGACTGAAGTCATCATCGGAGCCGGAGCGGCGGCCGGAACGACATGGGCCGTCGACTCCGGGCGAGGCCTAGCGGCCGGCAGCGCCTCGGGGACGATGAGCGGGCGGCGGCCGGGGAAGGTGCGGACCTCGTCGAACGACTCGTCCTCAGACGGCGCAGCAGCCCCCCGCGCACGAATCGCGTCGCCGATGCGGGCGCGGATGCGGTTTCCCTGCTCCTCGGATTCGGGCGAATCAGCGGGGGCCTCGGTCTCTCCGCGGGCGCGGCGCAAGAGATTGGTGAGGAAGCCGGTGGCGGCCCCGCGCGCGGCGGCGGTGGCGGCCAGGATGGGCGAATGATCCGGCGCCGACGACGCAAGGAAGGCCGGGGCGGGCACGCCTGAAGGTCCGGGCGCGGGCGGGATGGCAAGGGGCGCAGGCTCGGCCCAGAGTTCGGCCTCGATGTCGTCGGGGTCGGTCAGGGCGTCAAGTTCGGACAGATCCTCGAAACTGTCGAAAGAGTCGCCGTCGTCCTGGTCCAGCAGGACGGGCCCGGCTGCCGTGCGGGAACCGGGCAGCGGCGGCGGCATGTAGGACGGCGACTGCACGGCCTGCGCCGACCGATGGATGGCGGCACGAGCCGGGGTGGCGGGCGTCGTTCCCGGCATGATCCGAGACGGGCGCTCGGGCTCGGGGATGGCGCGGAGGGCAAGCTCCTCCTCGGCAAGGCGGGCTCGCTCGGCGGCAGCACGCTCGGCCCGTTCGGCCATGGCGACGCTGATGCGGTCGCGCGTTGCCTCGAAGAGATCGAGCGCGAGGAGAAGGCCCCGGGCGCCGGTGCGAATCGACCAGGCATAGGCAAGGACGAGGGAAAGCGCGGTCTGCGCCTTGGCGGCCCGGATCTCCGCCTTGGTGACGCCCAGGACATAGGAGCCGAGCGCCAGCGTGCCTACCCAGACAAGGAGCCCGACGATGAGGCTGCCCAGCGGGATCACGGTCAGGACGACACCCAGCGCCGTGTCGCCGAAGAGGCCACCCAGTCCGTAGCCCTCGCTCCACCCCTCGCCCGGGGGCAGGGTCGCGAAGGCCGCAGCGAGCGCCGCCACGAAGATCGGCGCGAAGACGGAGCGCGAGCGTTCCTCCGCCCGGTGGGTGAAGAGCCGCAGGCCCCAGGCCAGCAGGACGATGGGCAGGCCCCAGGACGCGCGGCCGACGATCATCATCAGCGGATGCGCCATGGAGGCCCCGAATCGACCAAGCCAGTTCTGGGTGTCCGCGTCCGAGGCGAGCATCCAGTTCGGGTCGTCGGGCGAATAGGTCGCGAGCATCACCGCCGCGAGAAGGCCCGCGCCCATCAGGGACAGGCCAAGGAGCTCCTTGCCGCGCTTTTCGAGGGCGGCCTGGGTCTCGCTGTCGAGGAGGGGGGCACGGTCGCGGGTCTGATAGGCCATGTCACGCCTCCGTCTTGTAAAGAATGTCGCGGATCAGGCCGAGTCCGCGACGGACCTCGTCCGCGCCCGCGACGAGCGCCACTCGTATATACGTCTGTCCCGGATTCCCCTGCCCCGCATCCGTGGCGAGGTAGGCCCCGGGCAGCACCCGCACGCCCCCCTCGCGCCAAAGGCGCAGGGCGGCAGCCTCTCCGTCCGGGACGGGAAGCCAGAGGAAGAATCCCGCCTGAGGCGGCCGGTAGCCCGGGACATGGCCCAGCACCTCGTCCGCGATGCGGTACTTGTCCTGATAAAGCGCGCGGGAGGCGGCGACGTGGGATTCATCGGCCCAGGCATGTTCGGCCACGCGTTGCAGGGGCAGCGGCAGGGGCGCGCCCGCGTAGTTGCGCAACTGGCGGATGCGGGCGATGGCCCCGGGCCCGCCCGCGACGAAGCCGGAGCGCAGCCCCGCGAGGTTCGACCGCTTGGATAGGGAATGGAAGGCGAGGACCCGCTCCGGATCGGCGCCGACCTCTCGGGCGACCTCCAGCACGCCCACGGGGGGCGCGTCGCGGTAGACCTCGGAGTAGCATTCATCGGCGAGAACAAGGAAATCGTGCTTCTCGGCCAGTGCCAGAAGGCGGGTCCAGTAGGCCCGGTCGGCCACCGCGCCCTGCGGGTTCGCGGGCGAGCAGATATAGGCCATCGCCGTGCGGTCCAGCACCTCCGCGGGGAGGGATTCGTAGTCCGGGAGGTGGCCGGTGGCTTCGGTGGCGGGGACGAAGACGGGCTCGGTCCCGACGGACAGGGCGGCGACCATGTAGACCTGGTAGAACGGATTCGGGACCAGCACCACGGGACGCTGGCCGTTCCTGGATTCGGGGCAGAGCGCCATGGCGACGTTGTAGAGCCCCTCGCGCGTGCCGTTGAGCGCCATGAGGCGGTCCGGCCCGACCTCGGCGCCATAGCGCCGACCGATCCAGGCGGAGATGGCGGCGAGAAGCTCGGGCGTGCCCTCGTTCGGCGGGTAGCTCGCGAAGCCTTGGAGATTCGCGGCGATCACCTCGCCCAGGAAGGGCGGCATGGGATGCGTGGGCTCCCCGATGGACATGGCAATGGGGGCGCCGCCGGGGGCGTGCGCGTCCAGAAGCTTCCGCAGTCGCGGAAACGCATAGTCCGGTAGGTCCGAGAACCTCGCGGGAGCCGCTACCATGTCTGCCTCATCCTCCGGAGTCGTCCCTGCCCCGGCTTGTGGGTAACAGTAGCGCCCCGCGGGCTTCGCTGTCCAGAAATCCCCCGGTTGACCGAGGGGCTGCCCCAGGGGTCATGTGGCATTTAGGCCAAGAGCGTTAACGCCGCGTGGGCCATTCGCAACAGCCCCCCCTCTCGCCCCGGCAGGGCGCTGAGCATGAGCCCGCAGGAGGGTGTACCCGTAGGAACGGAGATCGAGGCGAGACCTAGAAGATTCGCCATCCGCGTATTGCGGAGCGCGAGGAGGTTGCGCGTGCGGAACAGTTCGTGGTCGGCCAGGACCTCGGCGGAGAGCGGCGGCAGGATGGCTGCCGTCGGGCAGAGGATCGCGTCGACCCCGGCGATTCGGTCCCAGGCCTCGGCGCGGATCGCCCGCAATTCCTTCCACGCCGCGAGGTAGTCGGCGGCGAGCACCGTCTTTCCCGCCGCGAGCCGCCCCATCACGGGCGGGAAGACCCGGCGCTCCTCCTCTCCGATCACGTCGCGCCAGGCGGCCCAGGCTTCAGCGGCGTAGAGCGGCGCGCCAAGATCGTAGGCGCGGGACAGGCGCGGGAGGTCGATGTAGACGATGCGCGCGCCCGCTCTAGCGAGCCGCGCCACCGCAGCCTCGAAGGCGCGGGCGGGGTCGTCCTCCAATCCGTCGAGGACCACACCACGCAGGACGCCGAAGGACGCTCCCGCCAGAGAGGCGCCCGACAGGTCCGCCCGGGGACCGCCCATCGCCTCCCACAAAAGCGCCGCATCCTCCACGTCGCGGGCGAGCGGGCCCACGGTGTCGAAGGACGGGCAAAGCGGGACCACCCCGTCGAGAGGCAGCGCGCCATGGGCGGGCTTGAACCCCACGAGGTCGTTCCAGGCGGCGGGCAGGCGCACGGAGCCGCCCGTGTCCGATCCGATGGCGGCGGGCGCGAGGCCCAGCGCCACCGACGCCGCCGCGCCGGAAGAGGAGCCCCCCGGCAGGCAGTCCGCGTCGTGCCGGTTGGGCGGCGTGGCCGTGGCGGGGTTGAGGCCCAGGCCCGAAAAGGCGAACTCGGTCATGTGGGTCTTGCCCAGGCAGACCGTTCCCGCCTGCGTGGCGCGGGCCAGCACCTCGGCGTCGCGCACGGGCACGCGGCCCTGGTGGAAGGAGGTTCCCGCCTCGGTCGCCACGCCCGCCGTATCGAAGAGGTCCTTCCAAGAGAGCGGCACCCCGTCGAGAGGGCCCCGCCGAGTGCCGCTGCGGGCGCGGTCACGGGCGGCCTCGGCCTCAGTCATGGCGCGAGTGGCCGTGGTGCGCGCGTAGATGCGGTCCGCATGGGGGTGGACGCTGACAGCGTCGAGGAAGGCGTGGGCCAGGTCCATCGGATCCGCCCTGCCCTGCCCGATCGCCCGCCCCAGTTCGGCCGCCGTCGCGGTTCGGATATCCATGCCTGCCCCCCTGCCCTGCCGCCAGAAGGCTAGACCGGAGCGCGACGCGTGGACAATCCCGGGCCTCCGCTCCATCTAGGCAGGTCATGGAACAGCCGATTCATGACGCGATCATCGTAGGGGGCGGGCTTGCCGGGCCGGCCCTCGCCCTGGCCCTGGCGCAGGAAGGACTTTCGGTCGCGATCGTGGACGCGCGCCCCGAACGCGCCTCGCAGCAGTTCGACGGGCGCGCCTACGCGCTGGCGCTCGCCTCGCGCAGGCTGCTTGCCAATATCGGGGTCTGGGACCACGTCGCGAACCATGCCCAGCCCATCCTGGCCATCAAGGTGGCCGATGGGCGGCCCGGTGAGGTGCCTTCCGCGCTCCACCTCGCCTTCGACCATGCCGAGATCGAGGAAGGCCCGATGGGCCACATGGTCGAGGACCGCTACCTGCGGGCGGCACTCGACGAGGCGCTGGCAGCCGAGGGGCGCGTGACCACCCTGCGCGGGCAGCCGGTAGTGGCGCAGGAAATAGGGGCGGACTTCGCCACCGTGACGCTGGCCGAGGGCGCGCAGATCCGAGGCCGGCTCCTGATCGGGGCCGATGGTCGGGGCAGCGGGACGGCGCAGCGGGCGGGAATCGGGCGTCAGGTCCGCGACTATGGCCAGACCGCCGTGGTCTGCGCCGTGACCCACGAAAAGCCGCATCGCGGGACAGCCTACCAACTCTTCCTGCCTTCCGGGCCCCTGGCGATCCTGCCCCTGTCCGGCAATCGCTCCAGTATTGTCTGGAGCGAGCGGACCGAACGCGCCACGGCGCTCCTTGCGATGGACGACGCGACCTTCCTCGCGGCGCTGCGTCCCGTGTTCGGCAGCTTCCTGGGCGGGATCGGGCTGGAGGGGCCGCGCTTCGGCTACCCCCTCAACCTGTCGCTCGCGAAAAGCTTCACGGCGCCGCGCGTCGCCTTGGTGGGGGATGCGGCGCATGGGGTTCATCCCATCGCGGGACAGGGCCTAAATGCGGGGCTGCGCGACGTGGGTGCCTTGGCGGAGGTGCTGTCGGAGGCGCATGGGCGCGGCGAGGACCCGGGCGGCGCCCCGGTGCTCGACCGCTATGCCCGCTGGCGGCGCTTCGACACGGCGACGCTCGCGGTGGCCACCGACGGGTTCAACCGGCTCTTCTCGAATGACTCGCGGATCCTGCGGGCGACGCGCGACCTCGGGCTCGGCCTCGTGAACCGCATCCCGCCGCTGCGCCGCGCCTTCATCCGCGAGGCCGCGGGCCTCACGGGGGACCTGCCCCGGCTGATGCGCTAGAGCCGAACGGCGGGGGTCAGTCCAGCGCCCGCGCCTCCGACGACAGCATCACGGGGATGCCGTCGCGGATCGGATAGGCCAGATGCGCGGCCTTGGAGACAAGCTCCTGCCGTTCCGCGTCATACATGAGGAGGCCGTGGGTCTGCGGGCAGACCAGCGCTTCCAGCATCCGGGGGTCGAAGCCGGGGACTCGGGGCGCAGCGGGCGGGGGCGACGCCTCGGACGCCGCGTCGGACACATCGGTCATTGCATCACCTCGCCCGCCTCGCCGCCATGCAGCGCGAATTCGATCAGCGTCACCAGCGTCTCGCGCCGCTTCACCAGGGTAGGGGCCTCGAGGAGGGCCTGCTTATCCTCGGGCGGGAAGGGGCAGAGCATGGAGATCGAGTTGATGAGCAGCTCGTCCTCGGCCTCGCGCACGGCGTCCCAGTCGGTCGAAAGGCCCTGGGCTTGGAAGTAGCGGTTCAGGAGATCAAGGAAGGGCCCGCGTTGGAGGCCGGAGTCCTTTTCGGGGGCGCCCAGATCGCGCTCGAACCCCGTCCAGGACACGTCGCAGCGGCGATAGGGCGTGAAACCCTCCACCTCCTCGATCACGCGGAAGCGCGACATGCCCGACAGCGTGAGCATGTAGCGGCCGTCCTCGGTTTCCGAGAACCCGGACAGCCGCCCGGCGCAGCCGACGGCATGAAGCCGGTCGGGCTTTCCGGGCGTCTCGAAAGGCTGGATCATCCCGATGAGCCGGCTCTGCGTCTTGAGCGTGTCGTCCACCATGGCAAGGTAGCGCGGCTCGAAGATGTGCAGCGGCAAACGAGCCCGCGGCAGCAGCAGCGCCCCCGGCAGGGGGAAGATCGGGATCGTGTCCGGCAGGTCAGGAGGCAGTGGCATGATGCCCTATCTAGGCCATGGCTCGCTCAGGCAAAGATGAGCGACGAGAGTT
>CADCUU010000137.1 GCA_902805995.1 uncultured Rubellimicrobium sp. | reverse complement strand
ACGTTCTCTCCGCCCTCGCCAGCAAGGACCCAGGAATAGACGGGGCGACCGGCCATGCGGTTGGCGATGCGCAGGGGTTCCACCGCGCAGGCAAAGCTCAGCATGGTAAAGTCGCGCAGGAGGACGAAGACGAAGCGCCGCACGCGCGCCTGGGCGGAAGGGCTTTCGATCATCTGGGCTTGCATGTTCACGGGGGCCACCTAAGGCGCGCGACTGCGGGCGCCATCCTTGCAGCATCACAGCTTCCCCGGCGCGCCGCAAGGGCGCTCGGGAGCGGCACGGCATGTCGTTAACGGCATCTGGCGGCAGAGGGCCAGCAGCCTGACCTCGACTGGCCTGAGCCCGTGCCCGCGCTCCGACGGCCCGGGCTTTTCGGTTGGACATGAGGTCCCCGACGGAGTAAGCGCCCCTGACGGAAAGGAGGGAGCCTTTCCGCCACGTTCGAGGAGCCGACCCATGTCCGACTGGCAGAAGACTGACTGGCGCAAGAAGCCGCGCGTGCAGATGCCGGACTATCCCGACCAGGCCCGTCTCCACGAGGTCGAGGCCCGGCTCGCCTCCTATCCGCCGCTGGTCTTTGCCGGAGAGGCGCGCCGGCTTAAGGCCCATCTCGCCAAGGTGTCGCGCGGCGAGGCGTTCCTCCTCCAGGGCGGGGACTGCGCCGAAAGCTTTGCCGAATTCTCCGCCGACAACATCCGCGACACCTTCAAGGTGATCCTGCAGATGGCCATGGTCCTGACCTACGGCGCCAAGGTGCCCGTGGTGAAGGTCGGCCGCATTGCGGGCCAGTTCGCCAAGCCGCGCTCCGCCGCCATGGAGACGATCGGGGGCGTGGAGCTGCCGTCCTACAAGGGCGACATCATCAACGGCTTCGACTTCACCGAAGCCGCGCGGGTGCCCGATCCGGACCGGATGCTCCAGGCCTACCTTCAGGCCGCCGCCTCCTTGAACCTCCTGCGTGCCTTTGCGACCGGCGGCTATGCCGACGTCCACAAGGTGCACGCCTGGACGCTCGGCTTCACCGCGAGCCCAGAGGCCGAGAAGTACCGCGAGATGGCGAACCGCATCTCCGACACGCTCGACTTCATGCGCGCCGCCGGGATCAGCGACGAGGCCGCGCACACGCTCCAGACCGTGGAGTTCTTCACCTCGCACGAGGCGCTTCTTCTCGACTACGAGGAGGCGCTGACCCGCATCGACTCGACCACCGGCCAGTGGCTCGCGGGGTCGGGGCACATGATCTGGATCGGCGACCGCACGCGGCTGCCGGACGGCGCGCATGTGGAATACTGCCGCGGCGTGCAGAACCCGATTGGCCTTAAATGCGGACCGTCGATGACGACGGGCCACCTCAAGGCGCTGATCGCCAAGCTCAACCCCCGGAACGAGGCCGGGCGCCTCACGCTCATCGCACGCTTCGGGGCAGGGCAGGTCAACGAGCATCTGCCGCGCCTGATCCGCGCGGTGCAGGAGGAAGGCGCCGATGTCGCCTGGGTTTGCGATCCCATGCACGGCAACACGATCAAGTCGTCGTCGGGCTACAAGACGCGGCCTTTTGAGTCGGTCCTGCGCGAAGTGCGCGAGTTCTTCGCCGTCCATAACGGCGAGGGAACGATCCCCGGCGGCGTCCACTTCGAGATGACCGGCAAGGACGTGACCGAATGCACGGGCGGTGTCCGAGCCGTGACGGACGAGGATCTGTCTGACCGCTACCACACGGCCTGCGACCCTCGTCTGAATGCCTCCCAGGCGCTGGAACTGGCGTTCCTCGTGTCCGAGGAGCTTTCGGCCCGCCGCGCCAGCCTCGCCCGCGCCGAAGCCGTCTGAGAACTCCGGCCGGGGGCCTCAAGCCCCCGCCCGCCTCAGGGGTTGGAGACGACGAGGCGGAGGAATGGCTTCTTCGGCTCCGCCAGTCCAAAGGTCTTTCGCACGGACGGCTCGCCGTAGACGGGGCCGCGTACCCGTGCGGCGCCGATCTCCTCGCAACGCAGCGTCGCGTCCTCGCGCAGGTCGAATCGGACGTTCGACAGCATCGCTCCCGCCACCGGAAATATACCGCCCAGCGCCCGGTTGACATCGCCCTTGTCATCCCGAAGCGGTAGCAGCAGGAGCCGCGCCGCCATCGGTGGACGCAGGGCGCCCCGACGCGCTGTCACCGCGATATCCACCAGCGCCGGATCCTCGAAGCACCGATTGAGCCAGTGCTTCAGCCGGGGCTGGGTTTCGCCCGAGACGAGCGAGGACAGGGGCAAGCTCTTGGGATCGCTCCCCAGATGCGTGCAGAGAGCCTGGCCGGCGGTGCGCAGCAGGGCCACCCCAGGCGCGACGCGCTCCAGAAGAAAGGCGTGGGGCAGGGCTTCCGCGAAGCGGCTCGAGTCGAGATCCTGACGCGTAGGAGGGAGGTTGCCCGCGCAGAGCCCGCGCCAGTACGCCTCCACCTTGCCAAGAAGTGCCTGTCCGTCGGGAAGAGCCGGCAATGCCACCTCGGTCGAGCCCCAGCTACGCCGCGCGCCAATGGTATAGGTGCCGATGTCGGTCTGATCCGTCATATGCCGTCCCTACGTCCGGAGAGTTCCCTCGCTATAAACCCATTCTAATCAATCTTTCCCTAATGTCTGTTACGAAAGCGTTGCACTCCTCACGCTTCGGCTTGCCCCGGCGGGGTTCCGCCGGGTACACCCGCGGGTCTGACAGGAAGGACAACCGATGATCCGCTCCATGACTGCCTTTGCGAGCCGCCGCGGTGCTTCGGACGGGACGGAATGGGACTGGGACCTCCGCGGAGTGAACGGGCGCGGCCTGGAACTCCGGCTCCGTCTTCCCGAGGGAATCGAGGGATTGGAGCCCGCGGTCCGGGCTGCGCTGTCCGCGCGCCTGTCGCGTGGGAACGTGGCGCTGACGCTCCGGCTGACGCGCCGGGCGGGCGAGGGCGGCTTCGTCATCGACGACGACCAACTCGACCGGGTGCTGACCGCCCTGAACCACGTACAGGAGCGGGCCTACCACCTCGGTGTGACGCTGGCTCAGCCGAATGCGGCGGATGTTCTGGCGCAACGGGGCGTCGTGGTGGCCGCGCCGGTGCCGGACATGGCTGAGGGGTTGCTTCCCGCGCTCCTGTCCGACCTCGACGGCCTGCTCGAGGACTTCGTGGCCGCACGAGAGGCAGAGGGCAGGGCGCTTGCCGCCGTGCTGGAAAGGCAGATCGCAGACATTGTGGCGCTGGCCGACCGAGCTGCCGAGGCGGCGACGGCGCGACGCGGAGAGGCCCGCGAGGCCCTGACCGCAGCCCTGCGCCGGGTCCTGGAGGATGTCTCCACCGACGAGCAGCGCCTTGCCCAGGAACTCGCGCTGCTTTCCGTTAAGGCCGACGTCACGGAGGAGATCGACCGCCTGCGCGCCCATGTCGGCGCGGCGCGAGACCTTTTGGCTGAGGACAAGCCCGCCGGGCGCAGGCTCGACTTCCTGTCTCAGGAGTTCAACCGCGAGGCCAACACGCTGCTCTCCAAGGCGGGGAGCCCAGGCCTGTCCCGCATCGGACTTGACCTCAAGGCGCTCATCGACCAGATGCGCGAGCAGGTTCAAAACGTGGAGTGACGAATGGCCGCCCGAGAGAACGCAACTCGCCGGGGGCTCCTGATCATCCTGTCCTCCCCCTCGGGCGCTGGAAAGACCACACTGGCGCGGCGGCTGCTCGCGGTGGACCCGATGGTTGGCTTCTCCGTATCCGCCACCACCCGCGCGCCCCGGCCCGGAGAGGTCGATGGCCGCGAATACCACTTCGTCACCCGGCCCAAGTTCGAGGGCATGGTGGATCGCGGCGATCTTCTGGAGCATGCCGAGGTTTTCGGCAATCTCTACGGCTCCCCGCGCGCACCTATCGAGGCCGCGATGGGGCAGGGGCGCGATACGCTGTTCGACATCGACTGGCAGGGTGGCCAGCAGATCCGCAATTCCCCCCTTGGGCGCGAGGTGGTGTCGATCTTCATCCTGCCCCCCTCCATGGCCGAGCTGGAGCGGCGGCTCCGCAGTCGTGGCCAAGACTCGGCCGAGGTCATCTCGGGCCGCATGGCGCGCAGCATGGCCGAGGTCAGCCACTGGGCCGAGTACGACTATGTCCTCGTGAACCGCGACCTCGAGGAGACCGAAGCCAGGGTGCGCCAGATCGTCGAAGTCGAACGGCTCCGGCGCGAGCGTCAGCCTTGGCTCACCGACTTCGTGCGCGGCCTGGCCGTCGAGTTCCAGGGCGCGTCGTGATCTGGGAGCTTGAGGGGCAGGGGCCCGAGATCCACCCCACGGCCTGGATCGCGCCCGATGCCCAGATCATTGGCCGGGTCCGCATCGGCGCTCGCGCCTCAGTCTGGTTCGGAGCCGTGCTGCGCGGAGACAACGAATGGATAGAACTGGGCGAGGCCACCAACGTCCAGGAAATGTCCTGTCTGCACACCGATTGGGGATTTCCCCTGACCATCGGCGCAGGCTGCACGATCGGCCACAAGGCCATGCTGCATGGCTGCATCGTCGAGGCGAACAGCCTCGTGGGGATGTCGGCCACGGTGCTGAACGGGGCGCGGATCGGGCCGGATTCACTGGTCGGGGCAGGGTCCCTGGTCACCGAAGGCAAGTCCTTCGAGGTGCGGAGCCTGATCATGGGCAGCCCGGCCAAAGCCGTCCGCTCTCTCGACGACGAGGGCGTCGCGCGACTGCGCCGCTCGGCAGAGCACTATGCTGAAAACGCTCAACGCTTCGCCCGCAAGCTTACGCTCCGTAGGTCGGCCTGAGAAGGAAGAGGTCGAACTCGAGATCCGGCGCCACTTCGCGAATCTCACCCCGGATGCTGTCGGCATTGGGGATAATGTTGGACAGCGCCCTGTAGCGGCCCGTGAACCCTAGCTCCGCAAGTCGACGGGCCACGTCTACCGCATCGAAATTCTCGCCCATCAGGGCCGACAGGATCACATCCGGCACAGGATCGGTGACATGCTCCTGGTCCAGGTTGTCGAGGCTCACAAAGCGGAAGCCCTCAAGGACCGGCACCGCCCGACCTTCGCGTTCCCAGCTTCTGAGGTTTCCGATCACCAGGATCATCGACTCGACTGACACCCCACTGTTTCCGGCTCTGTCGCATGGACGCGCACCGAACAACAAGACCAGCACGGGATGTGTCCCCAGATAAGCGGCTCACCTTGGCAGGGATGCGCCACCAACCAAGCCAAACCGGCGACATCGCATCGATTCCGGTTCCGCAGGCCAGCAGGACGGTCTACTGCTCCGGCGATGTCGCCCGATGCCCAGATCCTCATCTCGGCCCTGCCGGCCCCGACGCTCCTGATCGACCGGAGCGAGCGGGTCGAGGCCGCGAATCCCGCCGCGGCCGCGCTGTTCGGCCATGATGCCACCGGCCGCCACTACATCACTGTCCTGCGCCAGCCCGCGATCCTCGACATCGTGGAAGCGACCCTGAGGGACGGGGTCCCGCGCGAGGCGCGTTACCTCGGCCGCGACGGCAACCGCGACACCACGTGGCGTGCCAGCGCCCGGGCTGTGCCCTGGGCCAGCGGGCGACGCATCCTTGTCAGCTTCGAGGACACGACCGCCGTCGAGGAAGCCGGCCAGATCAGGCGCGACTTCGTGGCCAATGTCAGCCACGAGTTGCGATCCCCGCTGACTGCGCTCCTGGGCTTCGTAGAAACTCTCCGCGGCCCGGCCCGCGACGATCATGCGGCGCGCGAGCGGTTCCTCGGCATCATCCTGAGGGAAGCGCAACGTATGGCGCGCCTTGTGGACGACCTGCTGAGCCTTAGCCGGGTAGAGGCGGACGAACGCCGCCGCCCGACGGAACGCGTGGACCTGCGCGCGCTGGCGGGCTCCGTGGCGACCACTCTCGGACCCTTGGCGGCTCAAGCAGGGACCGAGATCAAGCTCGACCTGCCGGACCTTCCGCTCACCGTTCCGGGCGATGCCGGCCAGTTGCGGCAGGTCCTCACCAACCTTATCGAGAACGCGATCAAGTACGGCGGACGCGGCGGACCCGTAACGGTCGCGCTGTCGGGCCCGGCCGAGCAGCCGGGCCTGCGCCGTGTCGGGATACGCTTTTCCGTTAGCGACCACGGCCCAGGGATCGCAGCCCATCACATTCCGCGCCTGACGGAACGGTTCTACCGCGTGGACACCCATCGCTCGCGCGAGGTCGGCGGGACGGGGTTGGGCCTCGCCATCGTCAAGCACATCATTAGCCGCCACCGTGGGCGGCTCCGGATCGAGAGCGAGATCGGCAAAGGCACGCGCTTCACGATCGTCCTGCCGGTGGAGTAAGAGGGGCGGCCCAGGCGACACCGGGAGGGGTACACCCGAAAGTCGCATAATATATATTATGTCAAATGAGTGCGTGGCGAAGGCTGTAACAGGGCCTCCCAGAGCGTCCGCACCAGACCAGGCACTACTCTTGCGCGCCCACCACGCAACTCAGCCTGCGGATGCAAAAACTAGATGCGATCCTTGGCAGAGGTGCTATTCCTACCCGCATGCAGGATCTGGTTATCCATCTGGATCGCGTGAACAACGCGACGTCTGTCGAAAGCCTTTGGCGGCTCCATCTGGATGCCATGGCCTCCTTCGGCTTCGATCGCCTGCTTTACGGTTACACGCGCTACCGCAGTGGCCGGTCGCTCGGCGATCCGCAGGATTGGGTGGTCCTCACCAATCTGCCAGCCGCCTACATGCGGCCCTATATCGAGGATGGGCTCTACGCCAACGGTCCCATGGTGCGGTGGGCCGTGGAGAACGACGGAGCCTGCTCCTGGTCCTGGATCGCCGACCAGATCGCCAAGGGCGGTTTCACGCCGGCCGAGGTCAAGACCATGGAGTTCAACCGCAAGCTGGGCGTCGTGGCGGGCTACACGATCAGCTTCCGGTCCGTGTCGCAGCGCGCCAAGGGCGGCATCGGCCTTTGCGCACGCCCGGGGCTGACCCAGGAGGATGTAGACAGCCTCTGGGCGCAGCACGGCCCTACCATCACGGTCATGAACAACGTCTTCCACCTCAAGCTGTTGACCCTGCCCTATAGCGGCTCGCGCCAGCTCACGCAGCGGCAGCGCGAGGTTCTGCAGTGGGTCGGCGACGGCAAGACGGCGCAGGACATTGCGCTGCTGATGGGTCTGACCGCGGCGACCGTGGAAAAGCACCTCCGCCTCGCACGTGAGGCCCTGGACGTGGAAACCACGGCGCAGGCGGTGCTCAAAGCTGCGTTCTACAACCAGATGTTCACGATCGACGCCTAACAACAGGCGCAGCGCCGTCCCGAGGTCAGGAATCCCGCACTCGCGCGGCACTCCGTCCTGCGGCAAAAGGCCGTCATTGAGCAAGAGCAGTTGGCCGTTGCGGCCAGAACAGACGAAGCGGATGACACCCGGCATTTCGGGAGGGCCGGTTCGGACCCGAAGGTGGCAATTGCGCCGCAAACCCGGGCTGCGGGTCCCGCCCTGTCCCGGCGGTGGCCCCGAGGCGGCACCGTGCCCTGTCCCGGCACGGTGCCGCGTCCGTTTCTGGCCCTGGCCGAAACACCAAGCCTCTGAAACACGAAGCCTTTAAAGCAAAGCGCCGGACCTTTCGGCCCGGCGCCCTGCCCCGTCTTACGACTGGGGCGCGTTCATCTTGGCCACCTCGGCCGCGAAGTCTTCCTGCACCTTCTCGATGCCCTCGCCGACGGCGAGACGCACGAAACCGGTGACCTGCACGCCGGCCTCAGCCGCGGCCTGTGCCACGGTCAGGTCGGGGTTCACGACAAAGGCCTGCCCCATCAGGGTCGACTCGGCCATAAACTTCTTCATCCGGCCTTCAAGCATCTTCTCGATCACGGCGTCGGGCTTGCCCGATTCCTTGGCGATGTCGAACTGGACCTGACGCTCCTTGGCGACCATCGCAGGGTCGAGGGCGGCCTCGTCCAGCGCGGCGGGGTTCGCGGCGGCGATGTGCATGGCAACTTGACGGCCGAAGCCGGTGTCGTTGCCCGACAGCGCGACGAGCACGCCGATCTTGCCCATGCCCTCGGAGGCAGCGTTGTGAACGTAGGAGACCACGGTCTCGCCGCTGATCGCGCCCATGCGGCGAATCGTCATGTTCTCGCCGATGCGGGCGATGGCCTCGTTCACGGCGATTTCGGCGGTCTTGCCGCCCACATCCGCCTGCTTCAGGCCTTCGATGTTGTTCGCACCCAGCGCGGCACGCGCCACGTCGCGGACGAGCGCCTGGAACTCGGCGTTCTTGGCCACGAAGTCGGTTTCGGAGTTGATCTCGACCACAACGCCCCGGCCCTCGCCCACGGCGACGCCCACGAGGCCCTCGGCCGCGGTGCGGCCCGACTTCTTGGCGGCCTTGGCCAGACCCTTGGTCCGCAGCCAGTCCACGGCGGCTTCCATGTCGCCATTGGTTTCGGTCAGCGCCTTCTTGGCGTCCATCATGCCGGCGCCGGTGCTCTCGCGGAGCTCCTTCACCATCGTCGCGGTGATCGTCATCTCATCCTCCTTGAACGGATTCGGGCGGGTGTATCACCCGCCCGATGAAAGTCTTGCGAACGGCCCTCGTCGCGGGATCAGGCCGTCGCCGAGTCCTCGAGGGTCTCTTCCGCGAGGTGCTCCATCGCGCCGAGGTCCACACCGGCATTGCCGAGCTGCGTGCTCATCCCCTCCAGCGCCGCGCGCGAGGCGAGGTCGCAGTAGAGCTGGATCGCGCGGGCCGCGTCGTCGTTGCCGGGGATCACGTAGTCGATGCCCTTGGGCGAGCAGTTGGTGTCCACGACGGCCACGACCGGGATGCCGAGCTTCTGGGCTTCCTGGATGGCGAGGTCCTCCTTGTTCACGTCGATGACGAACAGGAGATCCGGGACGCCGCCCATCTCACGGATACCGCCAAGGCTGGCCTGAAGCTTGGCTTGCTCGCGCTCCATGCCGAGGCGCTCCTTCTTCGTCAGGCCCTCGAAGCCGCGCTCGGCAGCCTCGTCCAGCGCGCGAAGCGTGCCGATCCGCTGCGAGATGGTCTGCCAGTTGGTGAGCGTGCCGCCCAGCCAGCGGTGGTTCATGTAGAACTGGGCCGACTTCTCGGCGGCCTCGGCCACGGCCTTCTGGGCCTGGCGCTTGGTGCCGACGAACAGGATGCGGCCGCCGCGGGCGACGGTATCGCGGATCACGCGCAGCGCCTCGTCCAGCAGCGGGACGGTCTGCGTCAGGTCGAGGATGTGGATGCCGTTGCGGGCGCCGTAGATGTACGGCCCCATGCGGGGATTCCAGCGCGCGGTCTGGTGGCCGAAGTGAACGCCCGCTTCAAGAAGCTGGCGCATGGTGAACTCGGGAAGAGCCATGCTCGTATCCTTTCCGGTTTGAGCCTCGGCGAAGGGTGCAGGGTTTCCCCCAACCGGTGGACCGCGAGGGATTTCTCCCCCCGAAGCCCGCCTTCGCCTGCGAAGTGGGGGGGCCTTAGCGGCATCGGGGCCCGTATGCAAGGGCCGCCGTGTCGCGGACCCTCCCCGAGGCAGGATAGCCGGACCCTCCGGCCCAAAGCGAAGCGGCAATGCGCTGTCCCGGTTGACCCCGCCGTCCCGGTCGGGGCAACTGCGGATCCATGGTCCCTGCCCCCGACATCCTCTGCATCGGCTCCGTCCTTTGGGACATCATCGGCCGCACTCCATCGCACATGCGGCTGGGCGCGGACGTTCCGGGCCGCATTACCCGCATCCCCGGCGGCGTCGCCATGAACATCGCCATGACTCTCCGCCGCTTCGGTCTCCGCCCCGCGATCCTGACGGCGATCGGCCGCGACCCGGAGGGCGAACAACTCGTCTCTGAGGCCGCTCTGATGGGCCTTCTGACGGAATATGCATATCTCTCCGAGGACTTGCCGACCGATCGTTACATGGCGATCGAAGGCGGCAACGGCCTGATCGCCGCCATCGCCGACGCGCATTCCCTCGAAGCTGCCGGCGACAAGATCCTGAGGCCGCTGGAGGATGGACGCCTGGGCTCCCCCGACGACCCCTGGCAGGGGCTCGTGGCGATTGACGGAAACCTGACACTCGATCTCCTGGCCCGGATCGCCGCATCACCGCTCTTTGCTCGCGCAGATCTTCGGGTTGCCCCCGCAAGCCCTGGAAAAGCCGAGCGTCTTCTTCCGCTGCTCGCTCATCCTGGCGTCACGGTCTACGTCAACCTGGAGGAGGCGAGCATCCTCTGTCAGCGCGACTTCGACAGTTCGGCGGATGCAGCGCAGGGCCTCCTCGCCCGCGGCGCGCGTCGGGTCCTCGTCACCGACGGGGGCCGCTCCGCCTCGTGCGGGGACCCCGTCGGTGTGCTCACTCAAGTCCCACCCGAGGTGCTCGTGACCCGGGTAACCGGCGCGGGCGACACCTTCATGGCCGCCCATATCGTGGCCGAGCGCGAAGGCGCGGGCCGCGACGAATCCCTGTCCCGCGCGCTCCGCGCAGCAGCCCTTTATGTCTCGGGAGACAACCCCACATGATCCCCATGGACTTCTCGCCCGGGGTGGAACGCGCCCGCCACGAAGGCCTCCCCCTCGTCGCCCTTGAATCCACGATCATCACGCACGGTATGCCCTGGCCCCGCAACGCGGAGACCGCCCGTCGTGTCGAGGCCGAGATTCGCGCCCATGGTGCAGTCCCAGCGACGATGGCGGTCATGGACGGCCGCCTCCGCGTGGGCCTCGCCGAGGCCGAACTGACCGCGCTCGCGCAAGCCAAGGACGTCGCCAAGCTGTCCCGTGCCGACATGGCCGCCTGCCTCGCGACCGGGGGGACAGGCGCGACCACCGTCGCCGCCACCATGATTGCCGCGCGTCTTGCCGGGATCGAGGTCTTCGCCACGGGCGGCATCGGCGGCGTCCATCGCGGGGCGGAGCTGAGCTTCGACATCTCCGCCGACCTTCAGGAACTGTCCCAGACCCCCGTGACCGTCGTCGCGGCCGGCGCCAAGGCCATCCTCGACCTCCCCAAGACTCTCGAAGTTCTTGAAACCCTAGGCGTCCCCGTCATCGCCGTCGGCCAAGACGAGCTTCCCGCCTTCTGGTCCCGCGCCTCTGGCCTCAAAGCGCCCCTTCGCATGGACGCCCCCACCCAGATCGCGGCCGCCCAGCGAATGCGCCGCGCCTTGGGTCTACCCGGCGGGCAGCTCGTCGCCAACCCGATCCCCGCCGAACACGAGATCTCCGCCGATATTCTCGCGCCCGTCATCGCCCAGGCGCTGCAGGAGGCCCAATCCCAGGGCATCAGCGCTAAGGCCGTCACGCCCTTCCTCCTGTCCCGCATCTTCGACCTGACAGAAGGGCGCAGCCTGGAGGCCAACATCGAGCTTGTGCTCAACAATGCGCGCCTCGCCGCAAGGATTGCCGTGGAACTGACCCGCCTCCCAGCCTGAGACGGACCGTTCACGGCCTCCCTGTTGCGAGCGGCCCCGGCCCTGGCCTAGAACCCTCGCAACAGCCCAAAGGGTTCCCCGATGCTCGCCCCCAAGCCACCGTCCAAGCAGCAGCACTGGTTGGTGACGCGCATCCTCGGCGCGCTGCGAAACAACTTCTTCGCGGGCGTGGTCGTGATCGCCCCGATCGGCCTGACCGTCTGGCTGATCTGGACAGCCGTGGGATGGGTCGATTCCTGGGTCATGCCCTTCGTGCCGAACTACTGGCACCCGGATTCGGTCATCAACCGCACCCTCGGCAATACCCGAGGCAGCCCCGACTGGATCGAGGTCAACATCCGCGGCGTGGGCGTCGTCTTCTTCCTGCTCTTCACCATCCTTATCGGCTGGATCGCCAAAGGCCTGATCGGCCGCTCGCTTCTGCGGACCGGCGAGGATGTGGTTGGCCGGGTCCCGGTGATCCGCTCCATCTACAACGCCGTGAAGCAGATCTCCGAAACCGTCTTCACCCAGTCCGACGTCAAGTTCGAGCGCCCCTGCCTTGTGGAGTTCCCGCGCAAGGGCATGTGGTCCATTGCCTTCATCTCCACCCCGCCCAAGGGGGAGATCCGGGACAAGCTCTCCGACGAATGCTCCGGGCAAGAAATCGTGTCCCTGTTCCGTCCCATCACCCCCAACGCCACCACCGGCTACGTCATCTTCGTCCGGAAGAGCGAGATCATCGAACTCGACATGACTCTGGAGGACGCGGCCAAGCTCGTCATCTCCGCAGGCCTCGTCTACCCGGAGACGGAGGCCGCCCGCGCCGCCCGGCTCGCCGCCAACGGCGAAGGCCCGTGATCCCCTTCGCCACCGGCTTCGCCACCGGGTTCTCGCTCATTCTCGCCATCGGCGCGCAGAACGCCTTCGTGCTGCGTCAGGGCCTCCTGCGGGCGCATGTCCTGCCGCTCTGCCTGCTCTGCGCGCTGTCGGACGCCATCCTGATCGCGGCGGGCGTCGCGGGCTTCGGCGCACTGGCCGAGGCGCTGCCCTGGTTCCCCCGCGCCATGGCTCTGGCCGGGGCCGCGTTCCTCCTGGCCTACGGCGCGATAAGGATGATGGCCGCGGTTCGTCGCGACTACGCGCTGACGCTCGCGGGCAAGTCCGCGCCGCTGGGTCCGACTCTGGCCATGGGCGCGGCCTTCACTTGGCTCAACCCCCATGTTTACCTCGACACGTTGGGCCTGGTGGGGGCCATCTCCACGCAGTTCGCCGGGGCCGACAAGCTCGCCTTCGGCACCGGCGCGGTCACAGCCTCCTTCGTGTTCTTCTTCTCCCTCGGTTACGGCACCCGCCTGCTCGCCCCCGTCATGGCCAGCGCCGCCGCCTGGAGGCGCCTCGACGCAGGCATAGCCCTCGTGATGTGGGCCCTCGCCGCCAAGCTCCTCTGGGAGTGACCGGGGACGACCGACACAGGTCGGCTCCGCAAGACGAAGTGCCTCAGAACGTCGCGAGCTCACAGGTCGAACGTCCAGCGTTCAGCAGACAACGCCCTGGACCGTTCCGCCCAGTGCAGTCCGTCGCTCCCGCCTCACAGCGCCGTCCAGCCCCCATCCACGCTGATCGTCGTCCCCGTGATCTGGTCCGCCGCCGAGGAGCACAGAAACACCGCTGTCCCCCCCATCTGATCCACCGTGGCGAACTGGCGCGACGGCTGCCGGGCCAGCATCACCTCGCGGATGACCGTGTCCCGGTCCATTCCATGGGTCTTCATCTGGTCCGGGATCTGCGCCTCGACCAGCGGCGTAAGGACATAGCCTGGGCAGATCGCGTTCACCGTGATGCCCTGGCCCGCCGTCTCCAGCGCCACGGCTTTGGTCAGACCAACGACGCCGTGCTTCGCCGCAACGTAGGCCGACTTGTAGGGCGACGCGGTCAACCCATGGGCCGAGGCCACGTTGATGATCCGCCCCCAGCCCTTCATCCGCATTCCCGGCAGTGCCGCCGCCGTGGCATGGAAGGCGGAGCTCAGGTTGATGGCGAGGATCGCGTTCCACTTGGCGACGGGAAACTCGTCCACCGGCGCGACATGCTGGATGCCCGCGTTGTTCACAAGGATGTCGCAACCGCCCACCTCGGCCACGAGCCAGCGGCAGGCCTCCCCGTCCGACATATCGGCCCGGACGTAGCGGGCACTTACGCCGAACTCCTCGCCGATCCGCCGAGCAGTCGCGTGGTCGCTCTCCTCATCCGTGAAGGAGTTCAGGACCACATTCGCACCCGACTTGGCCAATGCCTCGACAACGCCGAGCCCGATCCCCGAGTTGGATCCGGTCACGATGGCCGTGCGGCCGGACAGGGGGCGGAGAAGGTCCATGGGGCGTTCCTCTATGTTGCAACGCAGCATGATAATGGCGTGAAGCGGCCTGTCCATGGGCGGAAAGATGCCAATCCAGAGACAAAGATCGGCAGATAGTGGCCTCATCATGGCTCAGGCAGCGCCTCCGCCCCTCGTGGCAAGGTCTTGGCCCTGTGGATGAACTCGCCCAGACAGACGGTCCGTTTCGCTTGCAGCGAATCGATTCGCACTGTTTCGTAACTTGGCACTGGACGCCGAACAGGGCGGGCCTTACGAAGGCGACCTGCTGAAAAGCGCCAATATCTTAAGAAATCACATGAAGTCTGGGAAGCTGGCCACCCCAGACAAAAAAAACGCCCGCCAGAGGCGGGCGCTGAAGTTGTTGAGGCAGGTTTCATACAGGCAAGAAACCTATCGAGCAGTGAGTCCTGTATAGGCCTTTCGACCTCGCTGCGCCAGCCAAAAGTTTGATTTCGCAAGGGCGCGCCGCTAACCTCGCGCGATACCCGAACGAGGCACCAGGGAGAGCAGCCACCATGATGCACGCCATTTTCACCCGTCTACGACAGGGGGGCGCCACGGCTCTCCTCCTGTGCAGCGCCGCCTGGGCCGAGCCCATGCAGGGCATCGCCATGTACGGCGAACCCGCCCTGCCCCCGGACTTCGACCACCTTCCCTACGTGAACCCCGACGCTCCCAAGGGAGGAGAGATCGTGTCGGCCGTCATCGGCGGCTACGACAGCCTCAATCCCTACATCCTCAAGGGCAACATTCCCTGGCAACTCAGCCAGCTCATGACCGAAACCCTGATGGGCCGCACGCTCGACGAGCCCTTCACCCTCTACCCGCTCCTCGCCGAAACCGTGGAGACCGCGCCGGACCGCTCCTGGGTGGAGTTCACGCTGAACCCGAACGCCCGCTTCTCCAACGGCGACCCCGTGACGGTCGAGGACGTGATCTGGTCCTACGAGACGCTGGGCACCCAGGGCCATCCCCGTTTCCTCACCTTCTGGTCGAAGGTCGAGGCCATCGAACCGGTTGGCGAGCGCGGCATCCGCATCACCTTCAACACCCAGGACCGCGAACTCGCGATGCTGGCCGGCCTTCGCCCCATCCTCCAGAAGTCGCAGTGGGAGGGCGTGGACTTCGCGAACGCCGACGGACTCGAGATGATCCCCATCACCTCCGGCCCCTATGTCGTCGAAAGCTTCGAGCCCGGCCGAAACGTCGTCCTGCGCCGCGATCCGGACTACTGGGGTGCGGACATCCCGTTCCGGCGCGGCACCATGAACCTCGACGAGGTCCGGATCGAGTTCTTCGGCGACGAGACCGCCGCCTTCGAGGCGTTCAAGACCGGCGAGGTCACCATCTGGCGCGAGACGAACCCCGCCAAATGGGCCACCGAATACGACTTCCCCCTCGTCCAGGAAGGCGAGGTCGTGCTGGAGGAGATCGCCCACCAGCGCCCGACTGGCATGACCGGCCTCGTGATGAACACGCGCGATCCGCTCTTCTCGGACGTCAACGTCCGCGACGCGCTTATCCTTGCCTTCAACTTCGAGTTCATCAACGAGGCGCAGACCGGTGGCGCCCAGCCCCGGATCCAGTCCTACTTCGACAACAGCCCCCTCGGCATGGAGCCCGGCACACCCGCGACAGGTCGAGTGGCCGAGATGCTGGCCCAGTACGAAGCCGACCTCCCCCCCGGTGCCATGGAAGGCTATGCTCTCCCCGTGAGCGACGGGTCCGAACGCAACCGCGCCAACGTCGCCGCCGCCCTCGACAGGCTCGCGGAGGCCGACTGGACCGTGGGCGAGGATGGCGTCCTCAAGAACGCCGCCGGCGAGCCCTTCACCTTCGAAATCCTGCTGGAGAACGGCTCCTCGGAGGTGGCCTCCGTCGTCGACATGTATGTCCAGGGACTCGAACGCCTCGGCATGCAGGTCACCGTCACCTCCGTCGACGCCGCCCAGTACAAAGAGCGGACCGACGCCTACGACTTCGACATGACCTACTACCGCCGCGCGCTTTCGCTCTCCCCGGGCAACGAGCAGACGCTCTACTGGGGCTCTTCCAGCGCGGACGCACCCGGCGGACGCAACCTGATGGGAGCCAAGTCCCCGGCCATCGATGGCCTTGTCAACACGCTGCTGACCTCCGAGTCGAACGAGGACTTCGTCGCCGCCGCGCAGGCCCTCGACCGCGTCCTCACGGCCGAGCGCTACGTGATCCCGTTCTACCAGTGGAACGCCGCCTTCATCGGCCATGCCGACGAACTCCAGCACCCCGAGACCGTCCCGCTGATGGGCGACTGGAGCGGCTGGGAGCCCGACGTCTGGTGGTACGAGGAAGCGGCCCAGTGAGGATCGCGACCTTCCTCCTCCTCGCGGGACTCACGCTGGCCTCCTGCGGCCCCCTCGGGGTCGCAGGCGACGTGGCTGTGGGAACTGCGCAACTGGGCCTCGGGGCGGTCGACGCGGCCCTCTAGGACACTCCAACATCACGACAGACCAAAGGGCGCCCCCGGGCGCCCTTTCCATTCCGCATGGCGTTCGGCGCTGACACGCGCCCCTCAGGCCAGCGACGTGACCCAAAGGATCGTCGCATCGTCCGGGCTGATGCTGACGACGTTGTGCCCCATGGCGGCATCGTAATAGGCGCTGTCGCCCCGCTTCATCTCCACCGGCTCGTAGAACTCCGTGTAGAGCCGGACCGCCCCGGTGAGGACGTAGAGGAACTCCTCCCCTTCGTGCCGCACCCAGCCGCCGAACTCCTCCAGCTTCCGCGCCCGGATCCGCGCGCGATAGGGCAGCATCTGCTTGCGCGTCAGCCCCTCGGCCAGCAACTCGTGCTCGTAGGTGGTGGTGATCTGCAGTGCCCCTTCGCTGGCCTTGGTCACGACCATGCGCCCGTTCACCTGCGCCCGCGGCGCCGGCGTGAACAACTGCGGGACCGATATCCCAAGCCCCACCGCCAGCTTCTTGAGGGCGTCATAGGTGGGCGACATCTGCCCGTTCTCGATCTTGGACAGCGTCGACCGCGCGAGGCCCGCCTGCACGGCGGCCTGCTCCAGCGTCCAGTCCCGCGCCCGCCGCAACTCCCTCACCCGCTGCCCGAGGTCGAGCGGCGGCGCCTGCTCCGACGATCCATCGGCGCGGGCGATACGGATCAGCGATTTCGGGTCCTGTCCAGCCATGCGGCTCCTTATACGACGGGGCGTCACCGGCGCAATCTGGCGGCTCAAGGCGCGTCCGGCGCTACTCGGCAGCAGTGGCAAGGGCGACGCGCACGTCTGTCTGCCCGCGTGGTATGACGAAGCTTTCCCGCGATCCCTCGCTACCCGGGAGGCCCGCCTCGTCCAGCACCAGCACGACCCCCGCCCCGGGCGCCTCGCCCCGCTTCAGAAGTCGGGGCTCCATCCCAGGCGCGATCAGGGCAATGTTGGCCGCGACCCACTGGCTCTGGACCCGCAGCCCCCGTTCCCCGGCCCCCATCTCCTCCAGGCGCTGCACCAGCGGCCCGAACTCCGCTCCACGCCAGCCGGGATCGACTAGGCTCGCATAGGGCAGCGCCGCCATGGCGATCAGCCAGAGCGCACCCACCGCCCCCGCCAGCCCCCTCTGCGCCCGCGCCGCCATCCCTGGCCAAAGCAGCAGGACCCCCACCGGCACGACCGCCCAGGCAAAGGGCAGCAGCCACCGCTCCGCGATCTCCGTCGCCCCCGTCGCAAGGATGCCGAGCCACAGACACAGGAACGACAGCCCGGCGGCCGCCCCCAGCAGCCGCCCCACGGGCCCGAGCGACCTCCCTCCACCCTGCCCCGCCTTCAGCCAGAACACCCCGAGCACGACCGCAGCCAGCGCCAGAAACGCCAGAGCCGCCCCCACAACCTCCCCTGTCCCGATAAGGCGCGCCATGATTGCACCGTCCGTGGCGACTTCCAGCTTCTCCAGGCTTGCCGTCGAGAGGTCCGGGTTGCGCCACATCCAGATCCCCACCGGCGCCACGACGGCCACCGCCGCCCCCACCGCCGCCAAAATCCGGAGAGGTCGCAGCCGCCACGCCGGCAACGCCGCCGCCGCAAGCAGCAGCCCCACAGGCCAGAGCGCGAAGTTGAACTTTGACAGCACCCCCAGCCCCACCGCGACGCCAAGCCCCAGGTGATCGCGCCAGTGCCCCGACCGCAGCGCCCGCACCGCAAGGCCCGCCGTCACCACCGCCATCAGTAGCGCCAGCATGGAATGCGTCAGCGCCCTCTGCCCCTCCCACATGACCTGCGGCAAAAGCCCGAGCGAAAGCGCAGCTACCGCGCCAGCCTCATCGCCCACCTCCTCGCGCAGCAGCAGAAACAGCCCGATCACCGTCCCGGCCAGGATCAGCGCCTTGAGGAGCGCAAGCGCGAACAGCCCCTCGCCAACCACCTGGAACAGCGCCCATTGGAGCCAGAAGTAGAACGGTGGCTGCGCGCCATAGCCCCAGGAAAGCTGCCGCGCGTGGAAGAACGCCTCCGCCTCGTCCAACTCCAGCGACGGTCCGATCAGCAGCCGCAGCACAAGCTGGAGCGCGAAGTAGCCGACCACCAGCAGAACGAAGCGCGTCCCGACCGTTCTCGGCATCCATCACTCCTCGGCCAGCCCCGCCCCGGGCCTAGCAGACCTGTCCCAGCAGGACGAGAGGACCCTACCGCCCCTTCGCCCCCGCCTTGGCCCCCTTACCGCCCGTCGGCCCTTCACCCGACGCCGCGGCCTTGGGCTTGGCCTTAGCGGGCGTCACCTCGGCCACCTTCTCGGCCAGCTCCTTCACGATGGCGAAGCCGCCCTTGATCCGGTCTGCCTCCGTAGGCCAGTCGCGCAGCACTATCAGCTTGTTGTCCTTGATCCGCGCCTGCCCGTTCTGCGCCTGGATGTACTCCACGAGCCCTGCGGGCGAGGCGAAGCGGTCCCCGTGGAACACCACCGTCGCGCCCTTCGGCCCGGCATCGAGCCGCCCGACACCCGCCCTCCGGCACATCGCCTTGATCCTCACCACAAGGAGCAGCGTGTTCACCTCGCGCGGCAGCGGCCCGAACCGGTCGATCAGCTCCGCCGCAAAGCCTTCCAGCTCCACCTTGGAGCCCAGCGCCGACAACCGCCGGTAAAGCCCCAGCCGCACGTCGAGGTCCGGGACATACTCCTCAGGAATCAGCACCGGCACCCCAAGGTTCAGCTGCGGCGCCCACTGCCCATCCGATTCGATCAGCTCGCCCTTACCCGACCGCAGCCGCTCGATCTCCTCCTCCAGCATCTGCTGGTAAAGCTCGAAGCCCACCTCGCGGATCTGCCCCGACTGCTCCTCGCCCAGAAGGTTGCCCGCCCCCCGGATATCGAGATCCTGCGACGCAAGCTGGAACCCCGCACCAAGGCTGTCGATGCTCCCCAGCACGCGCAGCCGCCGCTCCGCCTGGGGCGTCAACTTCTGCCGTGGCCGAGTCGTCAGATACGCATAGGCCCGCGTCTTGGACCGCCCCACACGCCCCCGGATCTGGTATAACTGCGCGAGGCCAAAGGCGTCCGCCCGCCACACCACCATCGTGTTCGCGGTCGGGATGTCGAGGCCCGACTCCACGATCGACGTCGCCATCAGCACGTCGAACTTGCCGTCGTAGAAGGCGTTCATCTTGTCGTCGAGCTCGGTCGCAGCCATCTGGCCATGCGCCACGACGAACGACACTTCCGGCACCTCGCGCCGCAGCCAGTCCTCCATCTCCGGCAGGTCGGAAATGCGCGGCACCACAAAGAAGCTCTGCCCGCCACGGTAATGCTCCCGCAGCAGCGCCTCGCGGATCGTGACCGAGTCGAACTCCGAAACATAGGTCCGGATGGCGAGGCGATCGATCGGCGGCGTCCCGATCACCGACAGGTCCCGCACGCCCGACAGCGACAGCTGCAACGTCCGCGGGATCGGCGTCGCCGTCAGCGTCAGCACATGGATGTCCGACCGCAGTTCCTTGAGCCGCTCCTTGTGCCCCACGCCGAAATGCTGCTCCTCGTCGATCACCAGCAGACCGAGGTTCGCGAACTTGACCTGCTTGGCCAGCACCGCATGCGTGCCCACGACGATGTCGACGGTCCCCTTGGCCATTCCCTCGCGCGTCTGCGCCGCCTCCTTGGCGGTGACGAAACGCGACAGCGGACGCACCTCCAGCGGGAATCCCCGGAAGCGCTCTGCAAAGGTCTTGTAGTGCTGCCGGGCGAGCAGCGTCGTCGGCGCCACCACCGCGACCTGCACCCCCGACATGGCCGCGACAAAGGCCGCGCGGATCGCCACCTCGGTCTTGCCGAAGCCCACATCGCCGCAGATGAGCCGGTCCATCGGGCTTCCGGAATCGAGGTCGCTCAGCACGTCCTCGATGGCCTGAAGTTGGTCGTCCGTCTCCGCATAGGGGAACCGGGCCAGGAACTGCTCCCAGATCCCCTCCGGCGCCTCCAGCTCCGGCGCCTTACGCAACGCCCGCTCCGCCGCCGTCCGGATCAGCCGCTCCGCCGCAAGCTTGATCCGCTCCTTGAGCCGCGCCTTCCGCGCCTGCCAGGCCCCAGCACCCAGCTTGTCCAGCAAGCCTTCCTCGTGCCCGAACCGGGACAAAAGCTCCACGTTCTCGACCGGCAGGTAGAGCTTCGTGTTCTCTGCGTATTCCAGCGCGATGCATTCGTGCGCCGCCCCCAGCGCCCGCAGCACCTCCAGCCCCAGATACCGCCCCACCCCATGGTCCACATGCACCACGAGGTCGCCGGGCGTCAGCGCGTTTACCTCCGTCAGGAAGTTGTCCGCGCGCTTCCTCTTGCGCGTCTGCCGGATCAGCCGGTCGCCCAGCACGTCCTGCTCCGAGATCACCGTGAGCCCCGGCGCCTCGAACCCATGCTCCAAAGGCCATACGGCCAGGTGAATGCCGTGCCGCCCCACGCGGCTGAAGTCCATGACGGGGATCGTCTCCCCCGTCCCCTCTTCCTCCAGAAGATGCTCCATACGCTCCCGCGAGCCTTCGGAGTAGCTGGCGATCACCACCGGCCCCTCGGCCAGCCGCGCCTTCACATGGGCGGCGACCGCACCGAACAGCGACACCTTCTCGTTCTGCCGCTCCGGCGCAAAGTCCCGCCCGATCCGCCCGCCCGCGTCCGTGACCCCCGGCCCCGTCGGCTGCTTCAGCGGATTGAACTGGAGCACCCGCCGCCCCCGCAGGCTCGCGTCCCAGGCCGCCTCGTCGAGGTAGAGGAGCTTCGGCGCCGCCGGCTTGTAGACCGTATCCATGCGCCCGCGCTCGGTCATGGCCGTGCGGCGCGCGTCATAGGCGTCCTGGATCGATGCCCAGCGCGCCTCCCGCGACGGTGTCACCTGATCGTCCAGCGTCACCGTCGCATGGGGCAGGTAGTCGAACAACGTCTCCAGCCGTTCATGGAACAGCCCCAGCCAGTGCTCCATCCCCGCGTGCTTGCGCCCCGCGCTCACCGCCTCATAAAGCGGATCGTCCGTCCCCGCCGCGCCGAACTCGATCCGGTAGTTCTGACGGAATCGCGTGATCGCCGCCTCGTCGAGGATCACCTCCGACACCGGCGCGAACTCCACGACGTTCAACTTCTCGGTCGTCCGCTGCGTGGCTGCATCGAACCGCCGCACCCCGTCCAGCGTATCCCCAAAGAAGTCGAGCCGCACCGGCGATGGATGCCCCGGCGGCCAGACGTCGATGAGCCCCCCGCGCACCGCATAGTCTCCCGGCTCCGTCACCGTAGGCGACTGCGTGAACCCCATCCGGCTCAGGAAGGCGCGCAAGGCCCCCTCCTCCACCCGGTCCCCCACGCGGGCTGAGAACGCGGCCCCCTTCAGCGTCTCCCGCGCGGGCACCCGCTGGGTCGCGGCGTTCAGCGTGGTCAGCACCACGAACCGCTCCGGCATCCCGTGGATCAGCCCCGCGAGCGTCGCCATCCGCTGCGCCGCGATCTCCGAGTTCGGCGACACCCGGTCGAACGGCAGCACGTCCCAGGCCGGAAACGTAAAGACCGGCAGGCCCGGGTCAAAGAACTGGAGCGCCGCCTGCATCGCCGCAAGCCGCCGGTCATCCCGCGCGACATGGACGACGCAGCAGCCCGAACTCTCGACTTCGCGAAGGATGAGCCGCGCGTCGAACCCTTCGGGGGCGCCGCCGACAGTGATCTGGGTGGGGTTTCTCGCCATGCGGCGTGACCTACCGCGCCCCTCCGCGGTGTCAACGGCGCAAGCCGCTCACAACCCGTCGAGGATCGAGAGGTTCTGGTACATCCCGTAAAGCGCCGTCACGAAGATCGACACCATGCCGATCCCCTGCGTCCATGTCCGGTGCCGCGAGAGCGCCCGGAACAGCGCCTCGCCCTGCGGGGCCTCGGCCTCGATCCGGCGCGCGGCGGACAAGCTCATCATTCCCACAAGGCTCATGGGCAGCGCGATCAGCACCACCGCCTGCGCCAACTCCACGTCGTACCAGAAGCCCAGCACCGCCAGAGTCGTCAGCGCGAAAGCCGCAAAGCCTGAGAGCCACAGCCCCGCGGTGCGGCCCACGAACAGCAACCGGTTCACGTTGATCCGTACGAGGTCCTCAAGGTCCGTGAGGGCCTGCCCCCCATAACGCTTCGCGCGGATCACCATGTCGAAAGGAACGCCCAGCACAAAGTGGCTGGCCGACGACCAGACGACCGCCAGCACGATCCAGAACCAAAGGTTCGAGAAGGACCGGAAATCTATCACCTCAAAGAGCGTCTGTGTCCAGCCCACGTTCGGTCTTGTTCTTCTGTCCCCGTTTCGTTCCCGACCCTAGCAAGGCCCGCGCCGGCTGCCCAGCCTTGCCGGGCCCAAGTTTCCGTGCAAGTCCCACCCTGTGGCCGGCGCGCCCGGCAAAGCTCCCAGGTGCCTGTCCATGACTCCCCTTTCCGCTCCCTTCCCCATGACGCGCTTCCGCCGCCTTCGCGCCACGCCCGCGCTCCGCGCCCTTGTCCGGGAAAACGCGCTCACGCCCTCCGACCTGATCTGGCCGCTCTTCCTGATGCAGGGCGAGGAGCAGGAGGTCTCCGTACCCTCCATGCCCGGCGTCGTCCGCCGCACCGTGGACCGCGCCGTCGCCGCCGCGCGCGAGGCGCATGCCCTCGGCATCCCCGCCGTCTGCCTCTTCCCCTACACCGCCATGGAGCATCGGACCGCCGACTGCGCCGAGGCCTGGAATCCCGACAACCTGTCGAACCGCGCCATCCGCGCCATCAAGGACGCAGTGCCCGAGGTCGCGGTCATGACCGACATCGCGCTCGACCCCTACAACATCGACGGCCACGACGGCTTCGTCGAGAATGGGGAGATCGTGAACGACCGCACCGTCGAGGCTCTGGTCAGGATGGCCCTCGCCCAGGCCCGGGCCGGCGCCGATATCCTCGGCCCCTCGGACATGATGGACGGCCGCATCGGCGCGATCCGCCGCGCGCTCGAATCCGAAGGCTTCCAGAACGTCTCCATCCTGTCCTACGCCGCCAAGTTCGCCTCGGCATTCTACGGCCCGTTCCGCGACGCCGTGGGCGCCTCCGCCGCGCTCAAGGGCGAGAAGAAGACCTACCAGATGGACCCCGGCAACTCCGACGAGGCGCTCCGCCTCGTGGCCCGCGACCTCGAGGAGGGCGCCGACATGGTCATGGTGAAGCCCGGGATGCCCTACCTCGACATCTGCCGTCGCGTGAAGGACACCTTCGGCGCGCCCACATTCGCCTATCAGGTCAGCGGGGAATATGCGATGCTCCGGGCGGCGTCGCTCAACGGCTGGGTGGACGGCGACCGGGTAATGATGGAATCGCTCCTGTCCTTCAAGCGGGCCGGCTGTGACGGCGTCCTCACCTACTTCGCCCCCGCGGCCGCGCGGCTGATGCACGGATGACGCGCAGATGATTCGGCCTGATTCGCGAATCAGGTGGTGACAACCGAATCACTGCAAGGTAAGTAGAAGCCAACGGCCGGTTAACGGGCCAGGGACCATCGGGCGGTAATCATGAACGGACTTTCCAGGCGCGCGTTCGGCGTTCTTTTGGCGGGGTCGGCGCTGGCCGGCTGCGCCAACGGCGTGGGCTCCGACGGCGGCGCCATCGTCGATGCACGCGCGGATAGTACGTTGCAGTACCTCTACACGACCTATCCCGGCACGCAGGACCTCGGGGCCCGCGCAGCCGGGATGTTGGTCATGCCCGTCGTGACCGAGGCAGGCCTCGGCCTCGGTGGCTCCTACGGCACGGGCGTCCTGCGGGTCGGCAACTCCACCGTGGACTTCTACTCCGCGACCGCCGCCTCGGTCGGGCTCCAGATCGGCGCCCAGCAGTACAGCCACGTCCTCTTCTTCATGACCCAGGACGCGCTGGCCCAGTTCCGGCAGTCCCCCGGCTGGGTCGCGGGCGCCGACATCGAATACGCCATCAACGCCCAGGGAGAGGTCCTGCGGGCCGACACCACGACCTCCCTGTCGCCGGTGATCGCCGTGGTCTTCGCGCAATCGGGCCTCCGCCTCGGCGCCACGCTCGAAGGCACCAAGTACACCCGCATCATCCCCTGAGCCTCGGCCCGGGAAATCCTGTCAAGGACGAACCTGACCCCCGCGCAACGCGCGTTGGGGTCACGTTCCGTTAATACTCTCGTGGCAAGCTTCAAGGGCCGCGTCGCCTGCGACCCGGTTTGTCGCAATCGCGCTATCCGTGCGCCAATTGCCGTTCCATGACTGTCGCCATCGAACGAGGGGACCCAAACCATGAAGACCACCACCCGCGTGGCCGTGATCGGCGGAGGCGTCGTCGGCTGCTCCGTGCTCTACCACCTGACCAAGCTGGGCTGGTCGGACGTCATGCTGATCGAACGGTCGGAGCTCACCTCCGGCTCCACCTGGCACGCCGCGGGCGGCTTCCACACCCTCAACGGCGACACCAACATGGCGGCCCTCCAGGGCTACACGATCCGCCTCTATCGGGAACTGGAGCAGATCACCGGCCTCAGCTGCGGCCTCCATTATGTCGGCGGCCTGACCCTCGCTGACAACCAGGAACGCTTCGACATGCTCAAGGCCGAGCGCGCGAAGCACCGCTACATGGGCCTCGACACCGCTCTCGTGACCCCGGCCGAGATCGCGCAGATGACGGACGGCCTCGTGGACACCGACGGCATCATCGGCGCCCTCTGGGACCCGCTCGACGGCCATCTCGACCCCTCCGGCACGACCCACGCCTACGCCAAGGCCGCCCGCATGGCGGGGGCGGAGATCGTGCTCCACAACCGCGTCCTCGAACTCAACCCCCGCGACGACGGCACCTGGGACGTGGTCACCGAACAGGGCACGATTCACGCCGAGCATGTCGTCAACGCCGCCGGCCTCTGGGCGCGGGAGGTCTTCGCCATGGCCGGCGTCTACGCGCCGCTCCTCCCGATGGCGCACCAGTACCTCGTCACCGACGACATCCCGGAGATCATGGCCTTCCTCGACCGGGGCAAGGAATTCCCGCATGTCATGGATCCCGGCGGCGAGTCGTACCTCCGCCAGGAAGGCCGCGGCCTCTGCATCGGCTTCTACGAAAAGCCTTGCGAGCCCTGGTCCATCGACCAGACCCCCTGGCAGTTCGGCCACGAGCTTCTCAACGAGGACTTTTCCAAGATCGAGGACTCGGTCGCCTTCGCAACGGCCCGCTTCCCCGTCCTCGGGCGCACCGGCGTCAAGCGCGTCATCCACGGCCCCTTCACCTTCGCCCCCGACGGCAACCCGCTGATCGGCCCCGTCCCCGGAATGCGCAACTTCTGGAGCGCCTGCGCCGTGATGGCCGGCTTCTCCCAGGGCGGCGGCATGGGCCTCTCCCTCGCCCAATGGATGATCCACGGCGAGGTGGAGCGCGACCCGCGCGGCTTCGACGTCGCCCGCTTCGGCAACTGGACGACGCCCGGCTACACCGTCCCCAAGGTCATCGAGAACTACCAGATGCGCTTCTCGGTCGCCTACCCGAACGAGGAACGCCCCGCCGCGCGGCCCTTCAAGACCTCGCCCATGTACGACATCTTCACCGGGATGAACGCCGTCTGGGGCCAGCAATACGGCCTGGAGGTCGCGACCTACTTCGCCCTCCCCGGAGAGCCCACCTACGAGGAGCCCACCTTCAAGCGCTCCAACGCCTGGGAGGCCACCCGCCAGGAGGTCGAGGCCGTCCGCAACGCGGTGGGCATCAACGAGCTGTCGAACTTCGGCAAGTACCGCGTCACGGGCCCGAACGCCCGCGTCTGGCTCGACCGCATCATGGCGGGCACGATTCCCCAGCCTGGCCGGATCGCCCTGAACCCGATGCTTGCCCAGTCCGGCAAGATCGTCGGCGACTTCACCGTGAGTTGCCTCTCCGAGCGCGAGTTCATGCTCACCGCGAGCTACGGCGCCCAGGGCTGGCACATGCGCTGGTTCGAGCAGAACGCGGAGCCCGGGGTCCAAGTGGAGAACATCTCCGACGCTCGCACCGGCTTCACCATCGCCGGACCCAAGGCGCGCGACCTGTTGAAACGCGTGACCCGCGCCGACGTCGATGGCATCCGCTTCATGGACTGCCGCCGCATGACGGTCGGCATGGCCGACTGCCTCGTCCAGCGCGTGAGCTACACCGCTGACCTGGGGTTCGAGATCTTCTGTGACCACATGTCGGTGCGCCACCTCTGGAACACCCTCTGGGCCGCGGGCCAGGATCTCGGCCTCCGCCCCTTCGGGATGCGCGCGATGATGAGCCTCCGCCTCGACAAGTGGTTCGGAAGCTGGGGGCGCGAGTTCTCGCCCGACTACACCCCGGCCGAAACCGGGCTCGACCGCTTCGTCCGCTACAACAAGCCCGTGGACTTCATCGGCAAGGCCGCCGCCATGGCCGAGAAGTCGGCCGGGCCCAAGCGCAAGCTTGCCGGCATCGTGGTCGAAGCGCATGACGCCGATGTCGTGGCCTGGGAGCCCGTCTGGCTCGACGGCGAGGTCGTGGGCTGGTGCACCTCGGGCGGCTTCTCCCACCACACCGGGCAGTCGGTCGCACAGGGCTTCCTGCCCGCCGACCGCATCATCGACGGCCTCCCGCTTGAGGTCGAGATCCTAGGCGAACGCCGCCCCGCCCGCGTCCACCTCGCCCCCCTCTGGGACGACGGCGGTCGGATGAGAAACTGACAGCGGGCCGGCCAGATCCACATCTGGCCCAACACCAAGGCAGGGGCGGCACGATGAGCGACGTCAGAACCACCGGGGACCCGGCACGGGGCCTCGGTCCCGCCACCCCTGCTCAGTTTCCCAGCTTGGGAGAGGCCACGCGGACCTGGGCCCGCATCGCGCTTTTGTCCTTCGGCGGCCCCGCCGGGCAGATCGCCGTGATGCACCGCATCCTCGTTGAGGAGAAGCGCTGGCTCGGCGACGGCCGTTTCCTGCACGCGCTCAACTTCTGCATGCTCCTGCCCGGGCCCGAGGCGCAGCAGCTCGCCACCTATATCGGCTGGCTCATGC